>NZ_JAUBPB010000013.1:0-122336 GCF_036700545.1 Microcoleus sp. SVA1B4 | reverse complement strand
AATAGACCGAGGGCTTGACCTCTCTTTCTACATGGTGATGATGATGACTTAATTTCTCTGCAGTCTTCAGGGTTTTTCACCCTGACAACTTTTTGGTAGTTTCAAAATACCCCGTGGCATCACGGGGATGCTATTCCTTTCTCGACGGTTAAACGCCCTGGTTCCAGCTCGAAAATAGCTCAATCCCTCGAACCACTTTTAAACAAAACCACCTCTCTGTACAGATAGGTGGTTTGTTGTTTTTGCTAATTAAGCTTTGTTGTTTTTGCTGATTAATTTTTAATTTGCTATACCTGTTAAAGTAATTTCGATCGCCCTCAACCCTCAACACGATTTCATGCTATGTGGGAGAAAATTGCCGCGCACATCTGTGAAACAACGGGAGAAACATTTTCGATCGACAATCGCCATTCCGTCAGCGGTGGCTGCATCAATCAAGGCTATTCTATCAGCAGCAGTTCCCGCACTTACTTCGCGAAAATCAATCAAGCTTCCCAAGTCGCGATGTTTGAAGCTGAGGCGCTGGGTTTGCAGCAAATGCGGGAAACCCAGACGATTCGAGTACCTGAGCCGATTTGCTGGGGAACTGAGGGGAATTCAGCTTATATTGTGCTGGAATGGCTGGATTTGGGAAGTCGCGGGGGCGATCGAGCTTGGGAAGAAATGGGGCGAAAACTCGCCGAAATGCACAACAAATACACCCCCCCCAACCCCCCCTTGCTAAGGGGGGGAGAAGAGCCTAATTCTACCTTGCTAAGGGGTGGAGAAGAGCCTAATTCGGGCTTGCTCAGGGGTGGTTTTGGGTGGGATATTAATAATACGATCGGCTCAACTATACAAATTAATAATTGGACGGCAAATTGGGCAGAATTTTGGGCAGAACATCGGATTGGTTATCAGTTAAAATTGGCTAAGCGTCGGGGCGGCCATTTTCCGAAAGGAGAACGTTTATTAGAGATGATTCCTGAATTGTTAGCTGGTTATGAACCTCAACCCTCGCTAGTTCACGGGGATTTGTGGGGGGGAAATGCGGGGGTGACATCTGCGGGGGAACCGGTAATTTTTGACCCGGCGGCATATTTGGGAGATAGAGAAGTTGATATTGCGATGACTGAGCTATTTGGTGGATTTCCGGGGCAGTTTTACCGGGGATATAATCAGGTTTGGCCTTTGGATTCAGGGTATGAAGAACGCAAAACTCTTTATAATCTCTATCACATTTTAAATCATTTTAATTTGTTTGGTGGGAGTTACGAGTCCCAGGCGAATCAGATGATTAGTCGAATTTTGGGTTAGTTAAGAATCAGATGCTTTTTAAACCGCAGATGAACGCAGATAAACGCGGATTTAAGGTTTATCTGCGAGGGAGGCAAGTTTATTTTTGCTTAGCCGCAGCTTTTTTCTTAGCTTCTTTTTCTGCTTTTTTAGCTGCTTTTTCTGCTTCAATTTTGGCTAACTTGGCTAGCTCTTTTTCTTCAGCTATTTTATCGAGATAGTAGTGATAATCTCCCAAATAAGGGCGAAACTCTCCGTCCCGAATCTCGACTATTTTGTTAGCGACTTGGGAGATGAAATAGCGATCGTGCGAAACGATAATTACCGTACCGTCATAATTCTGAATCGCCTCTTCCATCATCTCTTTCGCCGGAATGTCGAGGTGATTTGTCGGTTCGTCCAAAATCAGCAAATTCACGGGAGTTAACAGCATTTTTGCCAAAGCTAGGCGGGCTTTTTCGCCGCCGCTTAAAGCGCCAACCTGTTTGAATACTGTTTCGCCCGTAAATAAGAAACGGCCCAACAAAGTCCGAACTTCTTCATTTTTCCAGTCGGGAACTTCGTCGTGAATCGTTTGCATCACGGTTTTATTCAAATCTAATGCCTCTGCCTGATTCTGTTCAAAGTAACCGGGGATGACGTTGTGACCTCCCAATTTGACCGTACCTTCAGTCGGCTTTTCCAAGCCCATAATCATCCGCAGCAGGGTGGATTTGCCCGCGCCGTTGGGGCCGAGAAAGGCTATGCGATCGCCCCGTTCAATTAACAAGTCGGCTCCTAAAAAAAGGATTTTTTCGCCGTAGGTGTGCACCAAATCTTCAATTATTGCTACTTCGCGACCGCTGCGGGGTGCGGGGGGAAAGCGGAAATGCAAAGTTTTTAATCCGCCGGTGGGCGCTTCGATGCGTTCGATTTTATCTAACTGTTTCTCGCGGCTTTTGGCTTGGGTGCTGCGAGTGGCGCTGGCGCGAAATTTTTCTACGAATGCTTGCTGTTTTTCGAGTTCTTTTTGCTGGCTTTCGTAGGCGCTGAGTTGGGCTTCTCTGGCTTCTGCTTTTTGCAGTAAATAAGAGGAGTAGTTGCCGAGGTAGGTGGTGGAAACGCCGCGTTCTGTTTCGACGATTTGGGTACACAGCCGATCGAGAAATTCTCGGTCATGGGATACAATTACCATTGGGGTTGTCAGCCCTTTGAGGTAAACTTCCAGCCATTCGATCGTTTCTAAGTCGAGGTGGTTAGTAGGTTCGTCGAGTAGCAGGATGTCGGGTTTTTGCAGGAGAATTTTACCCAAACTCATCCGCATTTGCCAGCCGCCGCTGAAGGCGCTGACTAATCGATCGCCGTCTTCGGGTTCAAATCCGATTTCGGGCAGAATTTTCTCGATTTGGGCTTCTAAACCGTAGCCGTTTAAGCCTTCAAATTGCCGTTGCAGCCGATCCATTTTGTGGATCAGTTCGTCGAGATTTTCTGGGGAGGAGTTTTCCAAGTCTCGATGGACTTGCATCAGGGATTCGTGGACTTCGTTGGCTTCGCTGAAGGCACGCCAAAATTCTTCTTTGACGGTGCGAGTCGGATCTACTTCAAATTCTTGCGAGAGGTAGGCGATGTGCAAGCTGGCGGGGCGAATAACTTCGCCGGCGGTGGGTTCGATTTCGCCGGCGATGATTTTGAGTTGGGTGGATTTACCGGCACCGTTAACGCCGACTAAGCCGATGCGATCGCCTGGCTTGACTTCCCAGGTGACATCTTTGAGTACGACGCCTGTGGGGTAAATTTTACTGATGTGTTCGAGTCGCAGCATTGTTGTGGGGACTGGGGAAGGGCAGGTTTAGCGGCGGATGGGATGCCGGCGCTGAGGTCGAGTTAATCTTAACAAATTTTAATTATATTTAGCGTATTGGCAGATTTTGATTTGGTAGGAGTTACGCGAAGAAACCGGGTTTCTCTGAAAAATCGCAGATTCTCAACTAGAAATCTACGAAGAAACCCGGTTTCTGCCCTCGACGTGGGTGCAGGACTATTTGGGTGGGGCGATCTGGCGATCGTGTTGTTTCAGATTGAATTTCTCGAATAATGGTTGAGACTTCTGCACATTATAATAGTGAGTGTCAACCTCGATCGCAAAAGAGAGCGATCGTGCCAGCAAGAGACATTTATCATCAAGTTGTCAAACAGGGTCTGATTAAGGCTGGCTGGACAATTACCCACGATCCGTATCCCTTGGCTTGGGCGAAGAGAAACCGATCGATCTTGGTGCAGAACAGCTATTAGCTGCTGAGAACAACGATCGCAAAATAGCCGTTGAAGTTAAAAGTTTTATCAGAGAGTCTAGAATTGCAGATTTAGAGCAAGCTTTGGGTCAATATACTCTTTACTATGCAAACCTCAACATTTGACCGTATTTTAGACGAGATCGAAACATTGTCTATAGACGAACAAACTGCTTTACTTGTCATCATGCACCGGAGACTTAGCGATCGCCGTCGCACCGAAATTGCTGCTAACATTGCACAAGGAAAACAAGACTATCAATCTGGAAAGGTGTTTCGAGGTACAGTTAATGAAGCGATCGCGGAGCTAAAAATTATCAGATGAACTTAAGAAATGTCCTACTATCATAGGACTTAATGTTGCACACTAAGCAACCTGAGCATTTATTATTGAGTCACTCTCCAAAACATCCGGTGCTGTCAAAATGTTTTGAAGTTGCTGCACAACTTGAGTTTCATTTTGGTATAACATAACTACGTGATCTTTTGCTCTTGTTATTGCTGTATAAAGTCCTGCTTTTTCTTGAAAATTTTTATCTGGATCAGGCAAGTCTTCCACTCGGTCAACGCCAGCAATAATAACACCATCAAACTCAACTCCTTTCAGCGCGTTCCAAGAATCTACAATTACGAAAGGTCGGTTTACAACGTTAGAATGTCGCTCTTGAGGACGCATGGGAGCGTGATTGGGAACACCCAATTTCCACAGGCATTCACTAATTTCTGACTTAAAGGATCTTGGCTCTTGTGGATGCAATAAAACTCCGACCGAAGAATCTGGATGACTACTCAATGCCAGTTTAACCTGTTTAGCTATATTGTCTGGAGACATATCACTTTTTACAAGCATTGGCTTAATAGATGAACTGCGAGAAGACTTTTTGACTGGTGCGACAATACGATCCATTTTACTATAAGCTTTTGAGCGTTTAGCTGTCTTCATATTAGCACTAACTAAATAAGGGTCTATAAACTGCCAAGCCAATTCTATAATTTCTGGCGCGTTTCTATAGTTTATATCAAATATTTGCGAACGACCTACGACGTTAAATCCAAGCTTAGACCAAACCCAATCTTGCTTTCTTCGATGTTGCTGACCGTCGTAAACTGACTGAGTGTTGTCATAGACAAAAAAGATAGAGTTTGTATCGGGAGTTACGGCATCTAACATCGCCACAAACCATTCATCATAAAAATCTTGAGCTTCATCAATTAAAATGGCTTGATAACGCTTTTTGGGGTTAGCATTATAATATGTTTTAACTAGATCAATAATTTGCTGCCGCTTTTCAGGAATTTCATCCCAATTGTAATCGTATCCAATGCGATAAGCCCAACTATGAAAAGTTCGACTCTCTACGTTTAAACTCAAGCCTTTTTCTTTTATTATTGAATCAATCCATTGATTCATAAAGCGATTGTAACACAATACCAAAATATCCTTATAACCCTCATCAATTAGTTTTTCAAGACGATTTAGCAATACTAATGACTTACCAGAACCTGCAACGCCTCGAACTAAAGCATGACCTTTAAGCGAGAAATTTTTGGCTCTATTCTGTCGTCCGTCTAAATCTTGGCTATTTGATCGCTGATTTAAAGATTGCTCGAAGTTAATCCACTGTTCCACGATGGTTCTCCTGATATTCTTTTTGTTGAGTGTTCTTGATTCAAATCAGCTTACCAACACGACCCGATCTTTTTCAGTGATAAAAAGTGATAAAAAGTGATAAAAAGTAAGGACTTTCCCCAAATTCCCCAAAAATCTCCTCTCAGATAGATGCTCCTAGAGTTAAACTCTTCTAAATCACCCCTCTCACAACCCAACTTCCTTGGCCTACGACAACACCTGCAAATATCTAGCCGAAAAATTCCCCGCCGCCTTCGTAAGCTGGCTGCTACCAATTGACGATCCCACCGACGTTCAGGTACTCAAAACCGAACTAATTCAAGAACCCATCCGAGCCGATTCTCTCGTTTTCCTGCAAACGGATAACCAAATCCTGCATCTGGAATTTGAAACCCGACCCTACTCCAACCCAACCATCGCCTTCAGAATGCTAGACTACTACGTCAGGCTCAAACGGCAATACTCCTGTTCCATCAATCAAGTAGTAATCTTTTTGCAGCAAACAGCCTCAGAACAAGTTTTTGTATCGGAGTACACAGACGCGAACACCCGACACGGATATCGAGTTATTCGCCTCTGGGAACAAGACCCCGCTTTACTGCTGTCCGTCCCCGGCTTGCTCCCACTCGCAACACTATCCCAAACCAACTCGCCGCGAACTTTGTTAGAGCAAATAGCTACTCAGATTGCTACAATAGAAGAACCTACTCAACAAGCGGATTTACTCGCTTGCACCCAAGTGCTCGCAGGTTTGAGATTTGAAAAAGACTTAATCAGACAACTATTTAGGAAGGAAACTATGCGCGGTTCTGTGATTTACCAAGAAATTCGCGAAGATGGCCTCCTTGAAGGAAGACAACTAGGCATCCTTGAAGGAAGGAAAGATGAGGCGCTGTCGTTCCTCACTCGCCAGTTGACTCGACGCATCGGTGCGATCGCACCTGAAACCCGCGAGCAAATTCAGACTTTATCCGTAGAAGAATTAGAGGATTTAGGAGAAGCGCTTTTGGACTTTTCCGAAGCCTCAGATTTAACCAATTGGTTGAATGAACATCAGCCTTAATTCCTAAAACATCGTCGCCTATTTTCAAAACTTCACCAAATATATACTTTAAGGAAACTTAAGCCATGACCGTTGATGAAGCAATCGCGATCGCAGAAACTCTCCTCGATGGCGAAGGCTTAAACGACGTGCAAGAACTCATCTTCAGACAATGCTGGGAAGGCAGACATTCCTATGAGGAAATTTCTCAACTCTCTCAATATAATGATGAATACATCAAAGCCCTGGCTGCTAAACTCTGGAAACAACTCTCAGAGGCTTTTGATGAAAAAGTAAAAAAAAATAATTTACGCTCTGTTTTTAAGCGATACTTGCGGCGACATCAAGTGACATTACATCGAACTCAAGTCATAGGAGTTAATCTCAGCGGTGCTAACTTAAGCGGAGCCAGAATATCATTCGCCAACTTAAGTGAGTCTGATTCATCAACTGATTTACAGGGTGCAACTATATCTGATTATAATACAGTATCAGATGAAATTATCAAGGCTGAAGACGCACATAACCAGGGAATTTTGTCGAGCATAAGAGAACGCATTTATCACTGGAATGATTTGCGCTTTCACAGCCAAGAACAAGTAAAAATAGCCGAAGCGCTCGATCGCACAAACACCCTCTTTTTCCCCAACTCCAAAGCCCGCCTCACAACACCCGCAGGTAGACAAAACCAAGAACCAGATTTCCTCATATTCCACCAAGGCAAATGGGGAATTCTGGAAATATGGCATCCCGACACAGAAAAAGATGAAACGCGCGATCGCGTGTTTGCATCTCACGGAATCAGCATCATCCACTACTGCGACGCTAACAGATGCACAGAAGAACCCGATCGCATTGTCCGAGAATTTTTAGACATATTGAGTCAGGGATAGGGCGAGTGCTTTTTTCATAAGGGCGATCGTATAGGGCCCAGAAACCGGGTTTTTTACGAAAAGACGCGTTGTCACCGACAGATTAGGTAAAAAACCCGGTTTCTTTGTCGGAGTGGGTAAGTCCATAAGGGCGATCGAACTCCGTAACAAAGTAGATTTGGCCTTGACAAATTACTCGATTTGTGATATGCACGAGTGGTGGAAATTTTTAAGGGCGATCGCACAAACACCGCTTAGCTATATTTCCCGGAAGACTCAGCAGCATTAGCCAGCCGCTCCACGCCCGCTCGGACAATTACCGCCAAATCTGCGATCGGCATACATTGAATTTTTTTAAGCATATCGTTTGTATCCATCGGTTCCCGCATCGGCTTCCCGTCCAGATGACCTATGAGTTCTTCTAGCGTGAAACCAGCTCTAATAGCAATCTGAGTCAAATTTTCCGTATCCGGGATGCTCTGGCCTTTTTCCCACAACTGTACAGCAGTCGATGACACGCCCAAAAGCTTGCCAAAAGCTCGCTGGCTGAGGTCGCCACGCGCTAACTTAACAATCTCGATCAGTTTTCTCTTACCTTCAGCATCCACAATCGCAGTTACCACTTAACCACCCTTAACAAGTTTACTTCTCAATTTATGATTTTTCCACTTGTTATTGACAAGAAAACTTATCGCTGCTACCATGACAACTATACCAATCAGTAACAACTATGATTTTAATAACACCTTAAATAGCTCGCCATCTACTGTCCTTACCCAGAAGACTCAGCAGCAGCAGCGAGCCTATCCATCACAGCTCTACCAATCACTGCCAACTCACTAATCGGCATACATTGAATTTTCTTAAGCAGCTCGTTGGTATTGACAGGTTCCGGCATTGGCTTACCTTCGAGATGAGCCATCAACTCTTCCATTGTAAAGCCCGCTTTTGCCGCAATCTGAGTCAAATTTTTCGTATCCGGGAGTACCTGGCCCTTTTCCCAATACTGAACAGCAGACCCAGAGACTCCCAATAGCCTACCAAAAGCGCTAAAACTCAGGTCGCCACGGGCTAGCTTAACAACTTCGCTCAGTTTCTTCCTAGCTTCTGCGTCCACAGTATTAGTCACCAGATCAACACAACTCCTAGTTTACAGATAAATCTATCTAATACTCATTCCCCAGCAGCTTCAGCCGATGCAGCGAATCTATCCGCTACAGCTTTGCCAATTAGCGCCACCTGACTCAGAGGCAAAAACTGAATTTTTTTGACAATATCGTTAATTTCTGGGGCTTGCGAGACTGGATTGCCATCCAAAAAGCTGAGAAACTCTTCCAGCGAATAACCAGCCCTCGCAGCAATTTTAGCCAAGTTTTCCGTTTCTGGAACAGTATCGCCCCTTTCCCACAATTGCACAGCAGTCGCAGAAACCCCCAAAAGCTTGCCAAACGCTCGTTGGCTCATAGAGCCGCGGGCCGTTTTGATAATTTCACTAAGTTTTTGTCTATTTTGGATGTTCACGACTTAAAAGCTACTCGACCGTACCTACAAGTAAACTGGTCAGTTTATAAATCATTATCATTTAACGCTTGAATCGTTTACTTGTCAGGGTTGACACACAAGTAAGTTTACTCTAAAATTAAAAGTATAAATTTAGTACCACTGTATCGGAGTACCCCTCACGATTTAGGAGTCCGAAAAAATGACTAATAGACGCACACGCAGGACACGCAAGACAAGCCACACACGCCAGAGCCTTACAGCCTCCGGTTGGCTAAAACCCCAGTGCTGGCAAATCTCCAAAAAAGAAGCAGCCGAAGCCCTGAGAATGCCCGTCAACCGCATAGTGAAAGTCTACCCCAAACAACATCAAGTAATAGTCGTTTACCTGAACAAGAAAGGACAAAAATGCAGTTCCTTTTTCAGCTACAGACTATTTGCCAGATGGGAACAAGAGGCGATCGCAGCAATTGCCGGTTGTCGAAACCAGCAAATCCTAGCACCCCTAGAAGTCATTGTACAATACGACCTCGAACATTTCAAGTATCCTGTCCAAAGCGCCGATGCAATTTGGGAAGCCCTACTCAACCATATCTCCCGCGTAACAAGGGAACTGAGGCTGAGCAAACAATGCGCCTAGCCCCCCATCACTCCATCAATTAGTAGAAGCAGCCAACTCAGCCAAACGTTCCTGCTGATCCTGAGAAATGCAAGTTTGAATAATCCCCTCAATATCCCCTTCCAAAACACTATTGAGCGAGAAATTTTCCCCCAAACGGTGGTCGGTAGCCCGATTGTCCTTATAGTTGTAGGTGCGAATCTTCTCCGATCGCGAACCAGTACCAACCTGAGCCAAACGCCGCGACTTCACCTCATCCTGCTGTTCCCGCAACTTCATCTCATAGAGCTTAGCCCGCAAAATTTGCATCGCCCGCTCCTTATTCTGCAACTGACTGCGCTCCTCAGTACAGAAAATCCGAATTCCCGTCGGCTTGTGAAACAAATCCGCAGCAGTTTCCACCTTGTTCACGTTTTGGCCGCCAGCGCCGCCCGATCGAGCCGTACTCATCTCAATATCCTTCGGATCGATGTGAATCTCCACATCATCAACCTCCGGCATCACAGCCACCGTCGCCGTCGAAGTATGCACCCGGCCGCCAGCCTCAGTCACAGGCACCCGCTGCACCCGGTGTACCCCAGCCTCAAATTTCAGCTTGCTGTAAACGCTGTCGCCTGTAATTTCCAGAATCACCTCTTTAAAGCCGCCCATTTCCGCCAGCGACTCGCTCACCAACTTCACCTGCCAGCCTTGAGTTTGAGCGTAGCGCGAATACAGCCGCAGCAAATCTCCAGCCCAAATACTAGCCTCATCTCCGCCAGTACCCGCCCGAATTTCCAGCATAATATTCTTGTCATCGTTCGGGTCGCGGGGGAGCAGCAAAACCTTCAAACGACTTTCCAAATTCTCCAGGTTCGCCTCAAGTTCCTGAACTTCCAGCGCAGCCATTTCTTGCATATCTCGATCGCCCGCGGCTTCCTTGAGAACCTGTCGCGCGCCCACCAAATCTTCCTGAGTGGTTTTCCACAGAGCAAAAGTATCGACCACTTCCTCCAAGGACGATCGAGCTTTCGCTACCCGTTGAAACTCTTGATTGTCCCTAGCCACATCCGGGTCAGCCATGCGGCGAGTCAACTCATTAAAAGTTTGCTCTACCGACTTCAATTTATCCAGCAAATAAGATTCAGCCATTGTCAGTTGTCCTTTGTCAATCGATTTTAGATTTTAGATTTTAGATTTTAGATTTTAGATTTGAAGAACAGTCGGGATAGAATCTCGATAGAACTCAACTGCCTGCATAGCGAAGTCTTCAATCTAAACTCTCCTATCCGAGGGCGGATCGATTTTAGATTTTAGATTTTAGATTTTAGATTTTAGAACTCAAGAGCAGTTAGGATAGAATGTCGATCAAACTCTACGCGATAGAACTCAACTGCCTGCCTAGCGAAGTCTTCAATCTAAAATCTAAAATCCGAGGGCGGTAAGTTGCCAGTAGAAAGAACTACTCTCAACAAACTGCGGACAAATGACAATCCGGCTACTTCTTCTTTTTGCCTTTACCAGCCGCCTTAGCAGCATCTGCTTTCGGATCTTCCATTTTCAGCGGTCCAGAGGAAGCATCTGCCTTTGGCATTTCTACCTCGGTCATGCCGTATTTCCGCATAAAGCGCTCCACACGACCTTCAGTATCAATAATCTTCTGAGTGCCAGTATAGAAAGGATGATTTCCCGACCAGACATCAACTTGAAGCTTTGGTCTAGTTGATCCCACAGTCATCACAAGTTCGCCGTTGCAATAAACCTGAGATTCGGGATACCACTCAGGGTGAATGCCTTCTTTTGCCATTGTTTTTTACTCTCTAATTTTTGACTTTACAACCATTTTAGCTGCCGAAGGACTTGTACACCAACAACAGCACGAATTTTGCCTTATATCTGTTGGAACCAGCGATCGATCGTAGGAAATAGACTTGAAAAAAAAAAGGAAGATAGAATCTGGATAATTTTGCCTTCTTCCTTCTTCCCTCTTCCTTCTTCCCTGGATTACCGCTTCGAGTATTGAGGAGCTTTGCGAGCTTTCCGCAAACCGTACTTTTTCCGTTCTTTTGCCCGCGGGTCGCGAGTCAAATAGCCCTCAGTCTTCAGAGGCTTGCGGTTGTCCGGGTCTAATTGACAAAGTGCTCTAGCGACACCCAAGCGAATCGAGTCAGCCTGACCTGTCAAGCCACCGCCTTCGACTTTTACCAAAATGTCGTACTCATTTTCCAGACCCAAAGTTTCCAGAGGGGCCTTAGCCAGAGCCAAATAAGTAGGATTGAATTGCAGGTACAAATCCCCCTCTTTACCATTGACAGTCAGTATGCCAGTGCCGGGAACCAAGCGCACCCGCGCTACGGAACACTTGCGGCGGCCGGTACCCCAGTACACAGCGCGACCCGATGTATCTGTTGCTTGCATTACTCATTTCCTCCCGGAATCGTGTGAACAATTAATTCTTCTGGTTTTTGAGCTTGGTGCGGGTGGTTGGGGCCAGCGTACACCTTGAGTTTAGTAAACAGTTGTCTGCCCAGAGAAGTGTGAGGCAGCATTCCTCGTATAGCTTCTTCGACAATTCTTTCGGGTAAACGTGCTTGCAATTTGGCAAAAGTTTCTGTTTTCATCCCGCCCGGTCTTCCAGAATGGCGGCGGTAGATTTTCTGGGTGCGTTTTTTGCCAGTAACAGCGATTTTGTCCGCATTGATGACAATTACGAAGTCGCCGGTATCCATAGAAGGAGTGTAAGTCGGTTTGTGTTTCCCCCGGAGGTACATGGCAACTTCTGTTGCCAGACGGCCCAGCCGCTGGTCAGCGGCATCGACCACGTACCACTTGTGCTCTAGGGAGTCTTGAGTAGGGACGTAAGTTTTGTTCATTGTTTGTTGTTAGTTGTCTGTTAACTGTTAACTGTTGTTAGTTGTCAGTTGTCAGTTGTCAGTTGTCAGTTTTTAATTGTTAGTTGTCCTTAGTTTTTTATTAGTAGTTACCTAATGACTAATGACTAATGACTAATGACTAATGACTAATGACTAATTTTGGCTGGGTGTCGTACCAGACCTCTGGGGGAAAGGGAAATTCTGAATAGCCAACCCGCAGCAGGCACAAACCTTGAGCGGGAGCGGCATATTTTACCATTTCTCGGCGTTCGTTGACCCAGATATCGGTGAAATTGTCGATCGGCCTTTCCCCGCGACCCACCTGCACCAGCAACCCCACCAGCAGCCGCATCATCCCGTACAGAAACCCGCTCGCCTGAACCTCAATATAGATAAGAGGCCCAGAACGCTGACACTCGGCAGCTTGCACGTCCACCCAGGAATGGGGGCGGGCAGAACCCGCGCGGTGGAAAGCAGCCAGGTGATGCCGCCCGATGAGCGGTGTCAAAGCTGTCTGAATCAAAGATTCATCCACAGGAGCGTGATAGCAGTGCCAAGCAAAAGGACGCACAAACAAATTAGGGGTCGGGTCTGTATAAAGGGTGTAGCGATAGCGCCGCCAACTGGCTGAGAACCGAGCGTGCCAGGTAGGTTCCACCTTTGCCGAAGCTCGAATTAAAATATCTTTTGCCAGTCGAGAGTTGAGAACGCTTGCCCAGCGGTGAGCCGGAATTGGGCCGTGGGCATCAAAATGCGCTACTTGAGCAGCGGCGTGAACTCCCGCATCGGTTCTCCCAGCAGCGTGCAGCGTTACCGGGCGTTCCAGAACAGTCGATATTGCTGTTTCAATTTCTTCTTGTACTGTACGCTGGTTCGGCTGTCGCTGCCAACCGTGAAAGTTAGTGCCGAGGTATTGGATTACTAGAGCAACGCGCTGTATCGATTGGGGATTTTCGATTGGGGAGTTTGGATTGTCAGTCATAAATCACAAATCTCCAACCCAAAATGGAATTAAACCAGTTCAACGATCGCCATTTCGGAATTGTCTCCTTGACGGGGGACAGTTCGCACTACGCGGGTGTAGCCGCCGTTGCGCGAGCCGTACCGTTCTTGGGCAGCCTCAAACAGGGCGTGTACTAACTGTTTATCGTAGATATAGCCCATAGCTTGGCGGCGAGAGGCTAAGGAGCCATCTTTGGCCAGGGTAATCATCCTGTCCGCCTCTGAGCGCAGCGCTTTGGCGCGGGCGAGAGTGGTAGTGATTTTACCGTGGCGGATTAATTCGGTGGTCAGCGAGCGCAGTAGGGCGCGGCGCTGGTCAGCCGGTTTGCTGAGTTGGGGAACGCGACAGCGGTGACGCATGGCAGTTGGTAATTGGTAATTGGTAATTGGGTGCCGGGATAGTCCGCGAGTTTTGAGCGGTGATTTCTTTAACTTAAAAACTCACCTACTTAAAATTCAGAACTTTTTTACCCGTTACCCGTTGATTAACTTTTAGCTGATTTTTCCTGTGGCAAGGTAATGCCCAAGCGTTTTTGTAAAGCTTCAATCACTTCTTCAGCAGACTTCTGCCCGAAGTTCTTGATCTCGAGCAAGTCTTCTTGGGTATAATCCAATAAGTCTGCGACTGAGTTGATCTGAGCCCGCTTGAGACAGTTGTAAGCCCGGACGGACAACTGCAATTCTTCGATCGGAATTTGGCTAGTAGGATCGGCTTCACCTGGATACTCTGGTTTGAGAGAATCTTGGGTGATGTCTTTGAGAGGTGAAAATAAATCTACCAGGATGTTGGCAGATTGACTCAAAGCTTCTTGAGGAGTCACGCTGCCATCAGTCCAGATTTCCATAATCAGCCGGTCTTTCTCGACAGTACCGCCTACCCTAGCATCTTCAACGCTGTAGTTGACTCTGCGAATCGGCATAAAGATGGCGTCAATTTGGAGAAAATCCAAAGCCGACCCATCATCGCGACTGCGGTCTACTGCTCGGTATCCGATGCCTTTTTCAATTCTGAATTCCATTTCCAGAACTGAGCCTGGGGAGAGAGTTGCAATGTACTGGGAACGATCGATCAATTCCACCTCTGAGGGCAAATCGAATCGATCGGCCGTAACTGTGACAGGCCCCTCAATCCGCAACCTGCCGATTTGGGGCTGCTGAGAATGAGTTTTGAGGACGACCTCTTTCATGTTCAGGAGAATTTCTAGAACATCCTCACGTACCCCTTCGATCGTGGCAAACTCGTGATTGACGCCCGCGATTCGGACTGAAGTTACTGCTGTTCCTTCCAAATTTGACAGCAAAACTCGCCGAAGCGCATTCCCAACAGTTGTTCCTTGACCGCGATCGAGCGGTTCCAGGACAAATTTTCCGTACTGACTGCGGTCTTTGTCAGTGTTAGACTCTATACATTCAATTTGAAACTGCGCCACGGAGTGACCTCCCTTTTCCACTTTGGATTTTTGATTTTGGATTTTAGATTGCAGAGCATACCCCTGAACGGATTTCGGATTTTGGATGGACGGGGCAACAGTTAGAACCATTAGTTTGTGACTTTAAGCAGTTAGCCATTATCCAAAATCTAAAATCTAAAATCTCAAATCGTTTTAGACTCTACGCCGCTTGGGAGGGCGACAGCCGTTGTGAGGAATTGGGGTAACATCTCTAATCAGGGTGATTTCCAGTCCCGCCCCTTGCAGCGCCCGGATTGCAGTTTCTCTACCTGCTCCAGGCCCGCTCACCATTACTTCTATTTGGCGCATTCCTTGGTCGTTGGCTCTGCGGGCAGCACTTTCTGCTGCTGTTTGAGCGGCAAAGGGAGTTCCCTTTTTAGCTCCTTTAAAACCGCTGGAACCTGCCGATGCCCAGGATATCACTTCGCCGTTGAGGTCGGTAATAGTTACAATCGTGTTGTTAAAGGTAGACTGGATGTAGCCTACCCCATTGGGTACATTCCGTTTCTGCTTTTTTGCACCAGATTTCTTGCCTGTTTGTGGTCGCGCCATATTAGTCTCTTTAACGTTTCTCTCAACTAATGTCCCGAAGCGCTAGGAGCCAGCAGCCCCCAGCGTATTTTTCCCAAAAAGATGTTACTTCTTGGAAGGTGCCTTTTTCTTGCCCGCAACTGTTCGGCGGACGCCACGACGGGTTCTGGCGTTGGTACGGGTTCGTTGTCCCCGCACCGGCAGACCCAAACGGTGACGCCGACCGCGATAAGTTCCGATGTCCATCAGGCGCTTGATGTTCATTGACTCCCAGCGCCGGAGGTCTCCTTCGATTTGGTATGTTGTTTCTACATGAGCCCGCAGAGCTGTCACGTCGGCCTCTGTTAAATCCTTGACGCGAGTGTCAGGATTTACGCCTGTTGCAGCGATAATTTTTTGGGCTCGCGACAAGCCTATTCCGTAAATGTATGTCAGACCTATTTCGACGCGCTTATCGCGTGGAAGGTCTACCCCGGCAATCCGTGCCACACTTTTTCTCTCCCTAGTTTTCCTGTTTGGCTACAATGTTCAATTAGGATGCACCTGCGTGCAGTGCCCAATCTTCTTTTTTTCTAACCTTGGCGTTGTTTGTGTTTCGGGTTAGTGCATATCACCATCACTCGACCGCGACGGCGGATGACGCGACATTTCTCACAAATTTTTTTGACAGATGCTCGAACTTTCATCTTTCTTCCTGCCTGGAGAACCCCGCTCTAGCGGAGAACAGGCACGCTGGGACTGCCCGTAGAGCGGTGGGAGGAGAGGCTGGGCAAGGTGTAGACCTCTCCTCGATTAAATTGTATAAAGTGCGGGTTGTTTCATGAAGGAGCCCGCTTGCACCCACTCCCATTGCTGGGTAAAGTTCGCCTGCGCCAGAGTGGTGGCGAGCGATGTTTTTACGGTGTAACAATGACTTAACCCGATACACCGGTAGGTTGTTGACGCCCTTCTCGGCAACACTACAAACGTAGCATTATAGCATAAATTTGAAGCTTTTTACCAAATTCTCTCTAAATTAAACTTAGAATTAGTTTTTAGAAAGTTTTATCTAAGCCTATTTTTTCCGAAGGCGATATGTAATCCTGCCTTTGGTCAAGTCATAGGGAGTCAATTCGACTTTGACGCGATCGCCAGGCAGAATTTTGATGTAGTTGCGGCGGATCTTGCCGGAAATGTGAGCCAGCACGTTAAACCCATTATCTAGGTCAACGCGAAACATCGCATTGGGCAGGGATTCCGTCACTGTCCCTTCCATTTCAATTAAATCTTGCTTAGACAATTTGGTATTTACCTCAACTCTACATTTGATTAACTAGGAGTGTCCCGGCGTTGGCCTCAAAACCTATTTACTGGAAGGAGTCAAACGGGAACGGGGGGCAATAATTAGGGCGCCTCGATCGACTTTAATACTCAACCAACCGCTTGTTTTAGCTTTACTTGAGTAAAGTTGTGGCAATTAGTATCGAGTTCAATCCGGTCTCTAGCAACCCTCACAAAACCTGATAGCACAAAAAGCTCCTAGTTAACATATCTTAGCAAAAGCTTGTGAGTAACAAGCTGTATTGAGAGGGTTCAAGAGTCGATCGAGAGAGATTGTTGCAGTTCTGCGGTGACTAATTCCATTGCTCGATCGCCATCAACCGCAACTAACTGTTGACGGCCGCTGTAAAAATCAATCAAAGGCTCAGTTTGCTCGCGATAAACTTGCAACCGACGGCGGATCGTCTCCTCATTGTCATCCTGCCGGCCCCGCGACAGCAGGCGAGACACCAAAATGTCGTCAGGAACGTCGAGATTAACAGCTTTGAGACCACATTTTGGGTTCGATGTACTCCCCTCGGCACCGCTAAGCTCGTGCAGCAGTTTGTCTAAAAAAGTTGCCTGGGTAACAGTGCGGGGAAAGCCGTCGAGAATCCAGCCCGCATTAGCGTCCGGTTCATTCAAGCGTTCCTGCACGATATCCATCAGCAATTGGTCGGGAACCAACTCACCCCTGTCCATGTAGGCTTGCGCCTTTAGACCCAAGGCAGTTTTCGCCACCACGCAGGCGCGCAGGATTTCGCCGGTAGAAATGTGGGGTATTTTCCAGAGAGCGCCTAATATCTGAGCCTGAGTTCCCTTTCCCGCCCCTGGAGGCCCCATGAAAATAAATTGCATTACGATTACTTCACCATTCCTTCATATCTCTGGGAGATGACGTAAGTTTGAATTTGCTTAGCAGTTTCGATCGCGACACCTACTAGAATCAGTAGGGAAGTTGCGCCAAAACCTCTAAAAGTTTGCACTCCGATCGCGCTTTCTACAGCAGTTGGTACAATGGCCACCAGACCTAGAAAAATCGCTCCCAAGAAAGTCAAACGGTTCAAAACCTTCTCCACATAATCACTCGTTTTCTGACCCGGACGAATTCCCGGAATGCTAGCGCCCATTTTCTTCAAGTTCTGAGACATATCTACGGGGTTGACAATCAACGAAGCGTAGAAATAGCTGAAGAATAGAATCAAAGTCAGATAAAACAGCGCGTAAGCCCAAGGGGCTGGGCCGTTCGGACTCAAAACATTAGCAACTTGAACCAAAAACGGGTTATTGAGAGACTGAGCGAGGAAAGAAGGCACAATCAACACCGAAGATGCAAAAATAATCGGCATCACTCCGCCTTGATTCAAGCGCAGGGGCAGATAACTCCGGCTCTCCCGATAAACTTTGCGGCCGACTTGGCGCCGGGCAGAGATAATCGGAATGCGGCGAGTACCTTCCTGAACAAAAACAATCCCGACAATCGTCACCAAAAAGACCAGCAGTAGAACGACTACGCGGCCGACAACTTGCGTGTCCCCACTTTGAGCCAATTCAAAAGTTTGTCCCAAAGAGCGTGGCAATACCGACACAATATTGATAAAAATCAACAAGGAAGCTCCGTTCCCGATACCTCGTTCCGTCACCACTTCCGATATCCACATCACAAACATTGAGCCGGCTGTCAGAGCCAAAGCAGTTTCTGCTATGAATAAAGGCGCTGGAGATTGAGCAAAAGGGCTGACCCAAATCGCAATGCCAATACTTTGCAGAATTGCCCAGCCCAATGAAACGTAGCGAGTAATTTGAGAAATCTTGCGCCGCCCCGCTTCCCCTTCATTTTTTTGCAAGTCTTCTAAGCTTGGCAGAGCCGCAGTTAGAAGTTGCACAATAATTGAAGCATTAATGTAGGGCAAAATCCCCAACGCGAAAATCCCCAACGCTGACAAGCCGCCTCCTGAGAACAAATCCAGAAAGCCAATTAAAGGGCTATTTTGGACGTTTTGGGCAAAGGCGACTCGATCGATGCCGGGGACTGGCAAGTGGACACCCAGGCGTACTAAAATCAGTAAGCCAACGGTTACGAGGATGCGGCCTCGCAAACCAGCAGCTTGAGCCATCTGCATGAACGTCTCTTGTGCAGTTGGCGCTTTCTCTCTACTAACGTCCATAGTTACGATTTTGGATTTTAGATTTGGGATTTTCGACTAAATCATTTTCTGATAGCAAGCTTGAGGATTTGAGATTTGGACAGACTCTCAAACCTCAAATCTTCACGCAACTAATTCGCAACTTCCGCCTGCAGCTTCAATTTTGGTGCGAGCACCTGCGGTAAAAGCCGAGGCGCGCACTTGCAAAGGTACATTCAGTTCGCCATCTCCTAAGATTTTCAGCGGCCCGTCGTCTGTGGTGACAATTTTTGCTTGGATCAGAGAGGTGAGAGTAACTTCGGTGTTTGCTGGCAGCGATGCTAATTTACTTACATTAATGGTAGTGTACTCTTTCCGGTTCACTAGAGGGAAGCTTTTCAACTTGGGGAGACGGCGGTAGAGAGGATTTTGACCTCCTTCAAAACCGGGTCTAGTGCCGCTACCGGCTCTAGATTTTTGACCGCGCATCCCTTTGCCGGAGCTCGCGCCTTGACCGGCAGAAATACCTCTGCCCAAGCGTCGGGGGCGCTTTTGGGAGCCTGCTTTGGGTCGGGCGTCTTGCAATCTCATAGTTTTAGTAATTGGTAATTGGTAATTGGTATTTAGAGAGGGGGTACGCAGTAGTTTTGAGTGCGTGAGTTTTAAGTTGCGGATTTTTTTATTTTCACCGCAAGCACTTAACACTCAAAACTTACAGTTTCCCATTCTCGCGTGCCCTAACCGTAGAGATTTTCTACTGGAATTCCGCGCTCTTGAGCAACTTCGGACAAGGTGCGGAGGGTGGAGAGGGCATTGACTGCGGCTCGGGCGTTGTTTAAGGGATTTCCAGAACCTAGCTGTTTGGCTAAGATATTGCGGACTCCTGCTAGTTCGAGAACAGTTCGCACTGCTCCCCCTGCAATTACCCCGGTTCCTGGAGCGGCCGGCCGCATCATCACTTTAGCTCCGCCACCGTCACCGTTGATGGGGTGAGGGATGGAGTTAGATTTGGTGAGGGGGACTTCAATTAGGTGCTTTTTGCCGTCAGCGACGCCTTTTTTAACGGCACCGATTACGTCGCTAGCTTTGCCTACTCCTACTCCAACTTGACCGCGTTCGTTGCCGATAATGACTATGGCGCGGAAGCTGAGTTTTTTACCACCTTTGACTACTTTGGTAACGCGCCGAATCTGAACAACCCGTTCTTGCCATTCGGATTCTTTTTCGCGCCCTTTGTTGTTGCTGCTGCTGCTTTTTTTCTTGTTGCGCTGTTCTTTTTGTTCTGCCATAGTTTTGTCCTGTGGGAATTAGTAATTGGTGAAAGGCGATCGGCAAGTGGTAATTGTTTGAGTAAAAAGTAAAAATAGAAGAAATCTGGATTTTGCCTTTTAACTTTCAACTTTTGACTTTTTACTTTTTAATTACTCATTACCCGCTACCCATTACCCCCTCTAGAAGTCTAACCCCGCTTCGCGAGCTGCTTCTGCGAGGGCTTTGACACGACCGTGATAGAGGTTGCCCCCGCGATCGAATACGACTTTGACTATGCCAGCGCTGGAACAGCGTTTGGCAATCAACTGACCGACTTGCACGCTCGCGGAACAGTTGCCGCCAGAACTGAGAGTTGACTTCAATTCGGGATCGAGGGTTGACGCGGCGGCCAAAGTGTGCTGGGCGGTGTCGTCGATTACTTGAGCGTAGATGTGCTGATCTGAGCGAAATACCGCTAGTCTGGGACGTTCGGAGGTGCCGAACACCTTGCGCCGAACACGGCGGTGTCTGCGCTGGACTGATTCTTTGCGAGTAAGCTTCATTGTTACTTCTTACCTGTTTTGCCTGTTTTACCAGCTTTGCGCCGGACGACTTCGCCGCTGTAGCGAATGCCTTTGCCCTTGTAGACTTCGGGCGGACGCACCGCGCGGATGCGGGCTGCTGTATTGCCTACGAGTTCTTTGTCAATGCCGGAGACAATGACGTTGGTGTTGCCTTCAACTGCCATTGTGATGCCTTCTGGAGGGGGCATTTCAACGGGTTTGCTGTAACCGACGTTTAAAATCAGGTTCCGTCCTTGAACCTGTGCCCGATAACCTGTGCCGATAATTTCGAGACGCCGCTGAAAACCTTCTGATACACCTTCGACCATGTTGGCGACGAGGGTGCGGCACAAGCCGTGCAGTTGTCTGGCGACGCGAGATTCGTCTCGGCGGGTAACGAGTAAAGTCTCGCCTTCAATTCCCATGAGGATTTCGGCTGGGATAACTCGGGAAAGTTCACCTTTAGGGCCTTTGACGGCTACTTTTTGACCGTCTAGGGTGACGGTGACTTTCGTGGGGATGCTAATCGGACGCTTGCCAATTCGCGACATAGTTTTTGGGTCCTTTGTTTTTAGTTATTAGTCCTTGATTATTAGTGCTTAGTTATTAGTCCTTAGTGATTGATTTTTGAGTCTGTTGCCAACGACCAGTGACTAATGACTAATGACTAATGACTACCAAACATAACAAAGCACTTCACCGCCCAAACCTTGGCGTCGGGCTTCTCTATCCGTCATAATGCCGCTGGAGGTGGAAATAATGGCTATGCCAATTCCACCTAACACTCTGGGCAGTTCTTTACGGTTCGAGTAAACGCGCAGTCCTGGTTTGCTGACTCGCTTAAGTGCCGTGATAATGGGCTTGCGAGTTTTACCTTTGTACTTTAGAGAAAGCACTAAATGTCGCTTGATCCCTTCTGGTTCTGCTTCTTCAAATTCGCTGATAAAGCCTTCACTTTTGAGGACTTGGGCGATGCTGCGGGTCATTTTTGTAGCTGGAATTTGCGTTGTTTGGTGGCGCGCCATGCAAGAATTGCGAATGCGCGTCAACATATCTGCTATGGTATCGTTAGCTGCCATCTTTTGCTTCTTACTCTAGTGCTTAGTTGTCCCGGAACGGCATTCCCATTTCTTTAAGCAAGGCGCGTCCTTCTTCGTCGGTGTTTGCTGTGGTGATAATTGAAATGTCCATGCCTCGAATTTGATCGATGCGGTCATATTCTATTTCTGGAAAAATTAGCTGTTCTCTCAGACCCAAGCTGTAGTTGCCGCGCCCGTCGAAGCTTTTGGGGCTGATGCCGCGGAAGTCGCGGATGCGGGGAAGTGCGAGGTTGATCAGCCGATCGAGAAAATCGTACATCCGATCGCCGCGCAGCGTCACCATAACGCCGACTGGTACTCCTTTGCGGATTTTGAAGCCTGCGATCGCTTTTTTCGCCCGCGTCACCACGGGTTTTTGCCCGGTGATGATACCAATTTCGTTGATCGAGGAATCCAGTGCTTTAGCGTTTTGAGATGCTTCTCCCAAACCGCGGTTCACTGTGACTTTGACGAGTTTGGGAACCTGATGGATATTAGTATATTTAAACTGATCCATCAGTGTGGGAACGATTTTTCCTTGATAAAGAACTTTGAGTTTGTCCGGCATAGTTTTTGTGTTTCGTTAACTGTCCCTGGGCTTGGTCAGGGAATTGGTTTTTGTCAGTTGTCAGTTGTTAGTTGGCAGTTGTCAGTTGTTAGTTGTCAGCTAATGACTAATGACTAATGACTAATGACTAATTATCGAGGATTTCTCCAGTTTTTTTGAGCTGTCGCAGTTTCCGACCGTCTTCGCTAAATGTATAGCAAACGCGGCTAGCTATTTTTTCTTTTTCGGAATAGTGCATGACATTTGAGCTGTGAATGGGAGCCTCAAACGTGAGTATTTTCCCGGACTCTCCCTCTTGCTGGGGCTTGACGTGCTTTGTTCTGATGTTTACACCTTTAACAATTACTTTGCTGACTTTAGGATATGTCTTTAAGATTTCTCCGACTTTTCCTTTCTCTTTGCCAGTAATTATTTGCACGGTATCGCCTGCTTTGACGTGCATTCTGTAGCGCTGCGGCTCGCTAGTTGGTTTACCCTTTTTTCCGTACATTTTAAAGTACCTCCGGGGCTAAGGAAACGATTTTAGTAAAGTTTTTGTCGCGCAGTTCGCGGGCGACGGGGCCGAAGACGCGAGTGCCTTTGGGGTTGCCGTCTACGTTGATAATAACGGCGGCGTTATCGTCAAAACGAATGCTCATGCCACTGTCGCGGCGCAAACCTTTGCGGGTTCTGACAATGACAGCCCGAACGACATCTGATTTTTTGACGGCCATATTGGGGATGGCGTCTTTGACGACGGCAATGATGACATCGCCGACTCCGCCGTAGCGACGGTTGCCGCCTCCCAATACGCGGATGCACATCAGTTTGCGGGCTCCGCTATTGTCGGCGACATTGAGGTATGTCTGGGGTTGAATCATGGTGATTGTTGACTGTTAACTGTTGACTGTTAACTGTTGACTGTTAACTGTTGACTGTTGACGGCTAATTGATTAATCAAGTACCGATCGGGCGAGCGCGAGATCGCAATTAACTCTTAGCCGTTTTTTGTCCCAAAAATCTCAGCAACCGTCCAACGTTTGGTTTTGCTCAGTGGGCGAGTTTCAGTGATGCGGACGCGATCGCCGGATTTGCACTGATTTTCTTCGTCGTGAGCTTTGTACCGCTTGGTGCGGACTACGATTTTGCCGTATTTGGTGTGGGAGGAGCGGTTTTCGATTGCTACCACGACGGTTTTATCCATCTTGTCGCTGACTACTACGCCAACTCGTTCTTTAATTGCCATAGCTACCTATTTTTGTTGTGCAATTGACTTGTTTTTAGCTACTGTGCGAGCCGAGGCTAGGCTGCTGCTCACTCTGGGCTGACTTCTGGGCTGGGAGCAGAATCTGCTGTTTCTTTAGCTGGGGCTGATTTTGCTTCCGCTTCTTTCTCAGCAAGGATTTGGCGCTCGCGTTCAACTGTCATCAATTGAGCTAGCCGGTGTTTGGCGTGCTTGAACAGGTGAGGCTTTTCCATGCGGCCGGTAGCTTGCTGGAGCCGCAATTCCATTAGTTGGCGCTTGACGGCTAAAATTTGCTCTGCTACTGCGGCATCGCTTAATTCTCTAGCTTCTTTAATCTTGGTCAAAGACATAATTGTGTGCTTTATCGTTAGCGAGCGGTATGACAGAAGACAGAATTGTCTCGCTTGGCTGAAGGTCGAAGGAAAGAAAAGTTATGAAAGCCAGATTTTAAAATGCTGTAGCCGTTTAAAATGCTGATTAATACAGACCTAATTCTACCTTCGCTCTTCGCTATGACTGGTCTTCTTCGCGAGTGATGAACTTGGTTTTAATTGGTAATTTGAAAGATGCCAAACGCATTGCTTCGCGGGCAGTTTCTTCACTTACGCCGCCAATTTCAAACATTACCCGGCCCGGTTTGACCACGGCAACCCAAAACTCAGGTGAGCCTTTACCAGAACCCATCCGGGTTTCTGCTGCGCGCTGGGTGACTGGTTTGTCGGGAAAAATTCGAATCCAGATTTTGCCACCCCGACGGATATAGCGGGTCATGGCGCGGCGTCCGGCTTCTATTTGGCGGGAAGTAATCCAGGCGGGTTCGACGGCTTGGAGCGCGAAGTCGCCAAAGCTAACTGTATTGCCGCGGGTGGCAATACCGCTCATTCGCCCGCGCTGTTGTTTGCGGAATTTGGTTCTTTTGGGGCTTAACATGGCGAAAGGGAGTTGGGTAATTGGTAATTGGTAATTGGTAATTGGTGATTGCTAATTGCTAATTGGTTTGGAACAACTGACAATTAACAAGTGACAACTAACAGTTAACAATTAGCTAGCCTTCGTTCGATCGATCTTCAAAGTTCTGGCGGCGGCGCTTTTGTTTGGTGCGGGGCACTGCTGCATTTGGTGCAGCCTCTTGTTCCTGTCCGGGAATAATTTCGCCTTTGAAAACCCAAACTTTAATGCCCAGAATACCGTAGATGGTTTGAGCAGTGCAGTAGGAGTAGTCAATGTCTGCCCGCAGCGTGTGCAAGGGGACTCTTCCTTCCCGTGTCCATTCGGTACGGGCAATTTCTGCACCGTTGAGGCGTCCACTGACTTGAATTTTGATGCCTTGGATGCCGACTTTTTGGGCGCGGGTGATTGCTTGGCGGACGACTCGACGGAAGGATACGCGCCGTTCTAGTTGCTGAGCGATGTATTCCGCAATCAGTGTGGCATCGGCGTCTACTCGCTGGACTTCGACGACGTTGATGCGGATTTGGCGGTTGCTACCGAGTTGCTGCTGCAAACCGACGCGCAAGGTTTCGATGCCTGCTCCGCCGCGGCCTACGACAACGCCTGGTCTGGCGGTGAACACTTCTAGGTCGATTTGATCGGCTTTCCGCTCAATTCTGACCGAGGAAATCCCAGCATTGCTGAGGGTTTTACGAACGTACTTGCGAATTTTATAGTCTTCTTGCAAGAGTTCTGGATAGTTTTTAGGATCGGCAAACCAGCGAGAGCGGTGCTCTTGGGTAATGCCGAGGCGAAAACCAATTGGATGTATTTTTTGGCCCATAATAGTTGATGAGTTAATTGGTAATTGGTAATTGGTAATTGGTAATTGGTAATTGGTGATTACCCATTTTTTTCAACTTTAAGCTGTTTATTACCTCTTACGTTTTTCCCTGGTTTAGTTTTCTACGAGCGGAGCTACTACTACGGTAATGTGACAGGTTGGCTTGCGGATTTGGTAGGCGCGACCTTGAGCGCGGGGTCTAAAGCGTTTGAGGACTGGGCCTTGGTCTGCGTAAGCTTGAGAAACTACCAGCTTGGATTTATCCAATCCTGCGTTGTGTTCGGCGTTGGCTACTGCCGATCGCAAAACTTTGACGATTGGTTCGCAGGCGCGGTAGGGCATGAATTCGAGTAAAATCAGCGCTTCTTGGTAGCTTTTGCCGCGAATTTGGTCGAGGACTCGGCGCACTTTGAAGGGAGATGTCCGGATGTAACGGGCGATCGCCTTAATTTCGGATGTGGTATCTATAACCATTTCGATTTGGGTAATTGGTAATTGGTAATTGGGAAAAAGGTAATTGGTAATTGGGAAAAAGTTTGTCCGATTACCTATTACCTGTCACCTAATTCGGCTATCTTTTTGCCTTTTTATCACCACTTTTCGCGTGACCTCTAAAGGTGCGAGTGGGGGAAAATTCTCCGAGTTTGTGACCTACCATTTGGTCGGTGAGGTAGACTGGTACGTGCTGTCTGCCGTTGTGAACGGCGATCGTGTGACCTACCATTTGGGGCAGGATTGTGGAAGAGCGCGACCAAGTTTTAATTACTTGTTTTTGGCCGGCGGCGTTGAGCTTTTCGATTTTTGTCATCAGATGATCTGCGACAAACGGGCCTTTTTTTAGCGATCGAGACATGATTTTTGTAATTAGTAATTAGCAGTTGGAATTGAATTGGGAAGAAAGTCGGAGGAATAAAAGAGCGCGGAAAACTTTTTTGTTGTTCCTTCTTCCTTCTTCCTTCTTCCTTCTTCCTTCTTCCTTCTTCCTTAACTTTGTCTGCCGCCCTTGCCGCGCTTGGAAGCTTTGCGGCGGCGCCGGACGATTAAAGCGTCGCTGCGCTTGTTTTTGCGTCGAGTTTTTGCACCCAAAGCTGGTTTACCCCAAGGAGTGACAGGCCCCGGACGTCCGATGGGAGCTCTGCCTTCGCCACCGCCGTGCGGGTGGTCTACCGGGTTCATGACGCTACCGCGAACGGTGGGTCTGCGACCTTTCCAGCGGGTGCGGCCGGCTTTACCCAGGCTGATGTTTCTGGCGTCGGTGTTGCCGACTTGACCGATGGTGGCGTAGCAGTCGGCGCGGACTTTGCGCTGTTCGCCGGATGGCAGTTTGAGGGTGACGTAGCTACCTTCTTTTGCCATTAGCTGAGCGCTGGAGCCGGCGGAGCGAACGATTTGTCCGCCTTTTCCGGGTACTAGCTCGACGTTGTGGATGCTTGTACCGAGGGGAATGTTCTTCAGGGGGAGGGCGTTACCGATTTCGATCGGCGCGTCTGGGCCTGAGACAATTACTGTACCGACGTTTAAGTTGAGCGGGTGCAGGATGTACCGTTTTTCGCCGTCTTTGTAGAACACGAGGGCGATGCGGGCGTTGCGATTGGGGTCATATTCGATCGCCTTGACGGTAGCGGGAATGCTGTGTTTGTCGCGGCGGAAGTCGATGTCTCTATACAGCCGTTTGTGACCGCCTCCCCGGTGGCGACAGGTGATGACGCCTCGGTTGTTGCGGCCTTGTTTGGTGTGCTTGTTGCTGGTTAGAGACTTTTCTGGCTCTGATCTGGTAATTTCAGCAAAGTCCGAGACGGTTTGTTCTCGGGTGCTGGAGGTATAAGGTCGGTAAGAACGGATGCCCATAATCGATCTATTTTAGATTTTGGATTTTGGATTTTGGATTTGACGTTTATCGATTTTAGATTTTAGGTTGAAGATTGGCGATATTTGGTTAACTTACGAGTTTTCTGGTTCGAGAATTTTCACCAGTTAACCGCAATTTAAAATCTAAAATCTAAAATCTAAAATCCAAAATCGTCTAGACTTCTGGGAATAGGAGTTTGCGGATCGAGTCTCCGTCGGTCAGAGTTACGGTTGCTCGCTTGTAACAAGGTTTAAAGCCGACGAATTTGCCAACTCGACGCTTTTTGCGCGGCGGGTTTTGGGTGTTGACGCCGATGACTTTGACCTTAAATAGTTCTTCGATTGCAGCTTTGATTTGAGGCTTCGTCGCTTTGGGAGCTACGTCGAATGTGAATTGATTTAATTCCATCATTCGGGTAGCTTTCTCGGTGAGAATCGGACGCTGGATCAAATCTGCGTAGTCGCGGGGGTCGATTTTACTCACCGTAAATCTCCTGAATTTTAGCTATGGCTGTAGATGTGACGATAATTTTGTCAGCCGCGAGAACGTCGTAAACATTCAGGGAGGTTGCCAAGATGACGTTTACTAATTCGATGTTGCGTCCGGATAAGTAGACGTTTGGTTGCGGTTCTGGCAAGATTAACAGAACTTTTGTATCGGGTTCGATACCCCAGCGGGCGATCGCACTCAGCAATTCTTTGCTTTTCGGTCTCGGAAATTGCTCTGCAAATTCTTCAACCACAATGATGTCTTCGGTGCGACTTTGGAATGCTGTCCGCAAAGCGAGACGGCGTTCCTTTTTGTTCATTTTGACTTCAAAGTCTCTCGGTTTTGGCCCGAAGATGACACCGCCGCCCCGCCACAGCGGAGAACGGATTGAACCTGCTCTGGCTCGGCCGGTGCCTTTTTGACGCCAGGGTTTGCGGCCACCGCCTCTGACTTCCGATCGAGTTTTGGTGCAAGCATTTCCTTGACGGGCGTTATTTAGTTGCCGCGTCAATGCTCTGTGAACGATGTGAGACGCATTTTCTTCTTTGGCTACGCGCAGTTCTAAAGTTGTTTCTCCAACTTCTTCGCCTTGCCAATTTCGCACTACACAATTAACCATATCTTTTGTCCTTTGTCTGTTGTTAGTTGTCTGTTGTTAGTTGTCTGTTGTCTGTTGTCTGTCGTCTGTTGTCTGTTTTCAGGTCTTAGTTTTGGGTTCTTAGTTTTCAGCTTTTAGTTCTTAGTTATTGCTTGCTACTAACGACCAACCACTATCTACTGACTGCTGACTACTGACTAATGACTACTGACTAACGTCCTACTTTTTTCTCAGGCACAACATTGACTAAGGCGCCAGCTTTGCCGGGAACTGCTCCCTTAATTAGCAGCAAATTCTGCTCTGTATCCACCCGGACAATTGTTAGTTTGCGGACGGTGACTTGAACGTTGCCCATACGTCCTGCCATTCTTTTCCCAGGATAAACGCGACCAGGAGTAGTTCCAGGTCCGATCGATCCAGGCTCGCGGTGGTTCTTGGAACCGTGAGACATGGGGCCTCGTTTAAAGTTGTGGCGCTTTTGAAAACCTGCAAAACCTTTACCGATGCTGGTACCGATGACATCTACTATTTGTCCCGGTGTAAAGGTATCTGCTTTTAGTTGTTGACCTAATTCAAAGGAACTGGTGTCTTCCAATCGGTATTCCTGCAAGTGGCGCAATGGATTCGCCCCCGACTTGGCAAGGTGTCCTAGTTCTGGCTTGTTGAGAGCCTTTGGTTTGACTTCGTTGTAGCCAACTTGAACGGCACCGTAGCCGTCAGTTTGTTTTGTTTTGATTTGAGTTACTGTACAAGGCCCTGCTTGTATGACGGTGACGGGGATGGCTCTCCCTTGGTCGTCAAACACTTGAGTCATGCCTAGTTTAGTGCCAAGAATGCCTACAGACACGGATTTTCTTCCTTTTATTTACGCAAGAGGTTTCGGATTGCGAAGTTTTCGTCAATCCGCTTGCTCTTGTGCAGAAACATTTATTTCAGTGTTCCTGCAATTAACTGTTATCAACCAACAGCCTTCCTCGGTGTTTAAAATTGGAGTTTTAAATTTGGGAGCGAGCTTGTGGAAGTCTTGCAAGGGTTGAGATTCGCGGCTTTTTACCGACTCTATCTCCGAGTTTTGTCTCGGTCTTGCTTGTTTGCGCCAGGACTTGAGCAGCAAACCACTCAGTATCCTTTACGGCGACAATTCACAATAGTACATGAAGTGTTTGCCGTTTGTCAAGGCCGCGATGAGAATTTTTCGCCTCAACTTTAGGATTTATAATATTTCCAGCTCGCAAGCAGCGATCGACCAAATTTTGATACAGCAGGAAACACAAATTTATGGGACTGATTACGACGGGATCTGATCTGATTCGGGATTTGGAAAAGTCGGGGTCGCTGGCCCTGTACGTTCCTTTAGAAGGAGGATTTGAGGGGCGCTACCTCCGCAGGCTGAGGGCTGCGGGCTACGGTGGGTACACGATTACGGCGCGGGGTTTGGGCGATTTGGCGATGTATTTAACGGGGGTTCACGGGGTGCGGCCGCCCCATTTGGGCAAGAAAACTACTGGCAATGAAGGGGCTGTGGGTTATACGTACTACGTGCCGCCGATGTTGAAAACTCAATTAGACAATTTGCCACCTAAAGCAAAAGGACTGGTGCTGTGGATTATTGAAGGGCAGATTTTGTCGAGTCAGGAGATTGAGTATTTGACTGTTTTGCCGACGTTAGAACCGCGAGTTAAAATAGCAGTTGAGATGGGGGGCGATCGAGCTTTTAGCTGGAAGCCACTTAAAGATGCTTTAGTTGCAGCTTAAATTCCGGTATTTGCGATCGCAAATCAACTAAAAAACGCAGCGAGCAACTAAAGCTCAACAGCTTCTGCTCGCTGGTTTTGATATTTTTGGAACTTAATTAACAGGAAAAATCTTATGCTTCAGAACCGCGATTATACCATCATTATTGACAAAAGCGGCAGTATGTACACAAAAGACCAGATGGGCGGTAAAAGTCGGTGGGCGCTCATGCAAGAATCGACGATCGCATTGGCGAATAAATGCGAAGAACTCGATCCTGATGGCATAACAGTTTATGTGTTTTCCGGTCGCTTCAAGCGCTACGACAACGTAACATCAGCTAAAGTCGTGCAAATTTTCCAAGAAAACGAACCTTCGGGAACTACGAATTTAGCGGCTGTTCTGCAAGACGCCCTGAACAGTTATTTTCAGCGCAAAGCATCCGGTAAGACTAAGCAAAATGGGGAAACAATATTAGTGGTGACGGACGGGGAACCGGACGATCGCAAAGAAGTGATGAAAACGATTATAGAGGCTTCCCGGAAGCTCGATCGAGATGAAGAGTTGGCGATTTCTTTCATTCAAGTAGGAAATGCGCCGGAAGCTACTAAGTTTCTCAAAATATTGGATGACGAACTGCAAAGCGCTGGGGCTAAATTTGATATCGTTGATACTGTCACGATGGATGATATTGAAGGAATGACCCTGACAGAGGTATTGCTGAATGCAATAACTGATTGAGGAGGCGGGCGAAGTTCACGCGATTATATTTGGGCTAGTTAGCCCAGCAGCATTTTTTAGGGGGGTTTAAGTTATGGAATCTATCGAACGCCTGTTAGGTGAACTTAAGGCAGAGTATCAAGCATCTCAAAAAAATGCTGAGTTAAAAACTCAGGCGCCGGTGCCAGCACAAGCGCCAGCAAATCCAACATTTAAAACATCAGATATAAATTTGTATGCTAGTCCTTTGGACAAGGATTTAGCTCAAATTAAGGCTGAGTACGAAGCACAAAATAAAGCTCAAGAAGTGGCTTTACCTGAACCGCTTAAGGCTGAGAACCAAGCACAAAATAAAGCTCAGGAAGTGGCTTTACAGGAACCGCAGCCAGCCGAAAAAGTCGCGGTGCCGCAGTTGGACGTACAAACGCACAGACAGAAAGTTAGGCAAGCTCAGGTTTGGCTGAAAAAGTTGGATAAGAATTCCGATGAGGGATATTGGTTCGATCAGTTTGCTTTTAAGTATTCTTCGAGGATAGATGCGGCGATCGACTATTTGCAAGTGGTGAATGAGTTTGATTGAATGTTGATTGTTGGCGGTTGGCGGTTGACGGTTGAGGATTTACTGTTAAACTATCATTCCAAAATAGACCTCTTGCAAAAGTCCTTTTCATAAATTTATTGGACGGGCAAGATGCCCATCCCACAAGAAAAAATAACTCTTGTGGGATGGGCATCTTGCCCGTCCTAGTTATTTTTGCAAGAGGTCTCATGTAAAAAATATGAAGTAGAAGCAGAAGTAAAAGTAGTAGGTTGGGTTGAGGTTACGAACCCAACCTACATATTGGGGATTTCACTTAATTAAGAACCGCTGTAGCTATTTTCAACTAATAGCATCTTTGAGGACAGAAGTAGGATGCAATAAAAACAAAGCCGCCTTTTTTGCTGTATCTTCAGATAGCTGAATTTGTTTTAACTCAACAATACCTTCACTGATAAAAGTATCTCTCAAAGCAGCTTTTTCTCCGCTGTTAAAACTCGTTTCGTAAAACACTTCTCGAATTCCAGCCGCAATGACTAATTTCAAACAATAGATGCAAGGTTCTAAAGTGACGTAAATACTAGCCCCAGCAGTAGATATACCGTGTTTAGCAGCTTTGGCGATCGCATTTGCTTCCGCGTGAACCGCCCTTGATGGCAAAGTTTTACTGGCGTCGCAACTACTCAAACCAGGATAGCAGAAGCCTTGAGTAGTACAGTGTGCCGAACCTGACGGCGAACCGTTGTAACCCGTTGCTAAAACTTGCCTGTTTTTAGTGATCACTGCGCCTACAGGAAAAGCCAAACAAGTCGATCGAGTAGCGGCCAATTTTGCTAACATTAAGAAGTATTCGTCCCAAGTCGGTCTTTCTTCTTCTAGATTCATTTTCTATCCTGAATGTATTGGTTGCTGGTTTTCAGACACTCGGCCGCCTTTTGCAATTCTATTCCCAAATAACCAATATGCTCGCCTTTGATAGCCGGGGAAGCCGCACAAATTTCTCGCACTAACTTGAGAGGGTTTTTTCCAGAATAACAGGTGACAACTTCGCCACTGCCGGGGGTGGTTTGCGTGACTACTATTTGATTGTCCGCTACTTCAACTAAAAAATTGCCCGCTGCATCGAAAAAGTCTCGATCTTCGCAGATTTTAGCATATTGGGTTTGAATTAGTCGATCGGCATTTTCAAAGGTATCGTCATACAAGTGAGCAGATTGACTCAACGTTACTAACGGGCCCATTGTCAAATTATAATCGGAACGCCTCGCAATTTCATCTCGAATGTGCTGCTGCAAAGCCCGCAAACCCATTGCATTTGCCGGCCACGCCGCAAACATATCGTTACTTCGGAGAGTTGCAGTTAGCGATATTTCACCGTCTACAACTCGCACCCAAATGTGATTTAAACAAGGACTGCCGCTGTGCTGGTGGTCTGAGGAACCGTCAGGTCTTCTGTTAACATTTCCGCCCGCATCCCACAGACTAATTACAGCACTTGCCGCGTCAATTTCCTTAATTAGTTTGGCAATAACTTCTTCAATTTGATCTCGTCCAAACCACGACCGCATCCGCTGTGCGTAGGTATATTTAATGCCTTCGTTATATGGGGCATCTTCGAGCATTTGCGGTTTGTACTGTTCGAGGAAATCACGGTCTATTGGTAAGTAATTCGGTTCGGGAAAATAGAACTCCGCAGGTTCATCTGTAATCACTGCCATTAAGTCGATTAATTCCTGCCATTGTCCGTCATAACCAGTCGGCCGTAAGGTGCCAGTGGTCTTAATTCGGTGAATAATTTTTACCCAAGTTTCGGCGATAGTTTTGCCTTCAATTCTGTGTCCGTATTTCTGACCGGGGAGTACAGTCGGGACGATTTCGACTAATGGAAAAGTTACGGTTTCTCCCCAAGGTTCAACCACTGCTTTTTCGGAAAAAGACTTGACAAGAGTCACTGTTTCTGCTATATTTTGGGCTTCTTTCCATTCTATTGAATGACGCAATAGTTCTAAGGCTTCTGCTGCTATTTCAATATCAATGTAGCCAAATATTGAAGATTTAATTAACCAGCAATCTCTACCAGTATCGCTTTTGCCTGCTTCAAAGCCGTTGCGAAAAAAGTCGATTAAGCACGCTGCGGCACCAGAGTTGCGGTCTTCTTTGGTAGCGTTGAGAATTACTAAAAAGCGGACGTGGGGATTGCATAGCAAGTTTCTAATTAAGAAGTTGATGCCGCGAGTAGGAGAGTATAGTTGTCCTATGACAGCAAATTCATTGGGTTGTAATTTTTTGCCGTTAGCGCAGCCCTTGGAAAGGATCGCACTTTTTACTGTCCAGCCACTGACAATGGCTGTTTGCCCCGTTCCGCAAATTAATTGATTTGGTTTGTATAGGGGTTTGTACTCAAATTTATTGACGAGATTTGTGGCTGTCATGGTTTACCGTTTTTTGCACCGCGTACTACTATATCAATACTGCTGAATCTTTGATAATTTTGTTTAAACAAATTCCTCAAGCCAACAATTCACTCACAGCTACGCTAAAACCTGCAAGCACACTTTGAGTGTTAACAACTTCATCCGCATTAAACAACCGCCAGCGTTGCCCTGCATTGACAAATATTAATCTAGCTTCAGGAAACAACAACCAAACTTCTAAACATCCCGATTCCAAATATTCTTGAGCTTTGGCAAATAACTCTTCGCCGCTATCTTCCGGGGAAGCAACTTCTGCTATCAAAGGAAAACTTTGGGAAAATGCTGTAAAGTTGCCTGATTGTGGCAGCAGTTCAGGAGTAATGTAAGCAACATCGGGACGGCGACCCTGTTTGCTAGTGCGGCAAAGGACTTCTGTAAGAACTTCTCCTCCCTGTCCGCTGGAATGTTTGTAATTTCTCCAGGATGTAGATAATTTAGCTTGAGCGAGACCGTGCTTGAATGTCATTCCTGTTTTCTCAACTAAGTTGCCGTCAACCCATTCCATTCTATCAGGAGGCTTGACTAAAAACTTTTCGAGAGATATGACTTTTTCTGGCTGAGATTCTGGGTAAATTTCGGGTGTATTTTCTGATTTTGAATGGGAGTCTTGCTCTGAGTTCTTGTCGGCATTTTTGGGTATAATTATAGTAGCTGTCATGCTAGCAACCTCTCTTTAATGATTATAATTGTACAAGCGATCGCTGTCGATCGCATCTTTATGATCTTATGGAACTTCGTAGAGTTTGTCTTTTCAACTGAGCCAGACAATTTATATATCATAGCAATTCACAAAGGTGACTTTCATGATTCTCTCAAACCGTTTTTCTGAAGCCCTCACCTATGCTGCCGAATTGCACGCTACCCAAGTTCGCAAAGGTTCTGGCGTTCCCTACATTGCCCATTTGTTGGGCACTGCTAGTATAGCTTTAGAATATGGGGCAAATGAAGATGAGGCGATCGCAGCTTTGCTTCACGATGCGATCGAAGATCAAGGCGGCGCCACCACCCGCGAAGCCATCCGCCGCCGCTTTGGGGATACTGTCACAGCGATTGTAGACGGCTGTACCGACAGTGACGCGACGCCGAAACCCCCTTGGCGTCAGCGAAAACAAGCTTATATCGATCGCATTTCTACAGCTTCTGGCTCAGTCAGATTAGTCTCGGCTGCTGATAAACTTTATAATGTTCGATCGATCCTGAAAGATTACCGTCAATTAGGAGATACTGTTTGGGAACGCTTCAAAGGTGGCAAAGACGGTTCTCTCTGGTATTATCGTTCTGTGGTAGAAGCATTCCGCAAAGCTGAGTTAACGCCTATAGTTGAAGAATTACATCGCACAGTTTTAGAATTGGAACAGTTTTCTGAAGGCTGAAGACTGAAGGTAAAAATCACTAATTATCAATTACCAATTACAGTCACAAAATGGCAAATGTTCGCTTAGAAAATATTACCAGACGTTACCAAAACGTCACCGCGATCGAAAACATCAGCTTCAAAATCCCGGACGGGGAATTTTGGGTATTAGTCGGGCCATCCGGCTGCGGAAAATCCACAATTATGCGGACAATTGCAGGTTTAGAAACCGCAACTTCCGGCAATCTTTACATCGGAGATAATTTAGTTAACAACATTCCGGCGAGACAGCGGGACGTTGCAATGGTGTTTCAAAATTACGCGCTTTATCCGCACATGACTGTCGGCGAAAATCTGGCTTTTGGATTGCGGATGCGGAATGTTGACGCGACTAAAATTCAAGAACGAGTCGAAACAGTCGCCCGATCGCTCTCGATCGACCATCTCCTCAAGCGTAAGCCCAAACAGCTATCAGGCGGACAGCAGCAGCGCGTAGCACTCGGAAGGGCGATCGCCCGCGAACCGAAAGTATTTCTTTTAGATGAACCGCTTTCTAACCTCGACGCTCAACTACGAGACGACACTAGAGCAGAACTCAAACAACTGCATCAACGGCTGGGAATTACCACAATTTATGTCACCCACGACCAAGTGGAAGCGATGACTTTAGCTGATAAGATTGTAGTCTTAAATGGGGGAAAAATTCAACAAATTGGAGACCCGCAAAGCATTTATGCCAAACCAGCTAACCGCATGGTTGCGACATTTTTAGGCAATCCCGCCATGAACATTTTGCCGGCAATTTATACTAACGACTCCTTTCAAGTAGGAGATCAATCTTTAGCCTGTCCGCCCTCGATTCAGAAAAAATTGCAGGCGAGAGAAGGACAAGGATTTGATTTGGGCATCCGTCCAGAAAATATAGAAATCTTTAGGCCACAAACAGTAGAAGATGATGATTTGAAAAGCGATGTTTGGGCCTTAGAAAAAGTCCCCCTCGATGTAGAGGTAAAAGTAGTGGAACCTCTGGGGCGAGAAACTTTAATTCGGGCGAGTTTGCCGTTGTTGAGTGCTGAAACTACTGTACAGTTACAAATACCTGCGAGTGTTCGCTTGCGATCGGGCGATCGGCTGAAGGTACAGCTTGACTTCGATCGACTATTTATATTTGACCCTTCCACCGGTGAGGCGCTGTATCCTTAACGGGCTTGAACATGACTTACGCACGGGTAATCAGCCACCGGGGTTTTTTTAGTCGCCGTGCCTAAGTCCTCTTCAATCTAAAATCTAAAATCTAAAATCTAAAATAGACTGAGCCTTCCAGTGGGAAAGTCTCGATTCGTAGTTACAAAAATTTACACTTGACATTTATTAATTTACGCAGTAATGATACGATTAGTATTGGCACAACGGTAAAACCTCCCCCCAAAAGTTGATATTTCCTGAATCGGGGCGATCGCGACCCACAACGCCAGCATCTTCGCGCTAAAAAGCGGCTTTGCGCTCCGACTTGGGAGCAACTAGCGAACCAAAAACTCAGAAAAACGTTCTAGCGGCATTTTTAGATGAATCCCGACAACCTGCCTCAAATGCTGCAAACAGGATTTCACCTAACTTTAGGTGCAACTTCCTTTTTAATTGAGACATTGCAAGATCCCTTGAAGCGAGAAGAAAATCTGGACAAACTGAAGTCAGATTTTGGTCAGCTAGCCGATGATCTGCTGGAAAAAGGAGAAATGACTGAGCGAGAAGCCCGGAATTTTGTAGATACTATTTTCTCTCAACCGGGCGATCGGGAGAATGCAGACAGTGAATCTGTCTCGCCCAAGCAATCAGATGCAGCGACTGATGCTCCTCCCGAGTCGGTTGTACAGCCTAACGTAAAGCTAGAGATTCAAGAATTAACTGCACAGATGGCAGCGCTAAGGGCCGAGTTGGAAAATTTGCGCGCCGAAAATTCCCAGTATTAAAGAATCAAGAGTCTTTAACACAGCCGGAGTTTACTTGCCAACTTAATTTAACAGAACCAAACTTTAGTCATTGTCCCATTTTTCAGAACCGATCAGGTCGGCGATGCGATCGCGCAGCAAGAAGTCGCATTTTTCTAATTCGCACTCTACACAAGCCCATTCCCGAGGCGGAATGAATTGGCAAAGCGTGTAGATAGGCTGTTGGCGGCTCAGCACACCCTCGTGGACAAGGTGACGCGCTTCATCTTGGATCACATCTAAAGAGTATTGGATTTGGGGAATAGTGGAGTGAATCATAATGCGCCCTCAATGTTTTACTAAAAAAATTTATGGCCCTGGTAATAATATAGTCCAAACTTACGAATATGGAAGTTAAATTTTGTCCGTATACAGCTATACAATTCACTGCCGTCCATTTAAAAAAATTATAGGAATGATCGGTAAGTGATGGGATCAGTCTTGGGATTTTCAGACGCAGCACATTTTCCTCAGTAGCAAGCGGATCTGCTGGAAAGCTCTATTGAGAACTTAGGAACCCGCCTCCAATTCCCGGTTTCTGGATACTTCGCCACCAAAGGCAGAATTTCTCGCGAGAAACCGGGTTGATAAATTTAACTCCTAACGCAGCAAGCAGCAAAGGAAAGATTCAGAAGTCGCGCAACTCAATCATTACCAGTGGCGTCAATGCCGAATAGCACTTCTAGAACGAGAGATTGCGCTGTCGGCATCTGGCCAAAACAAAATACATAAGGAAGACTCGGAGGCAAGTGTGGCAAAAATTGCTCTAAAACGTAGGGACTGCCGTAAATTAACACAGCTTGCAGTTCTCCCGTTTTTAATAATTTCTTAAACCAATCTTGAGCTGCTTGGGTCAAACCAGCACTGCCTCGGAAGCAATTGCCGCGAATGAAAATTTGCAGCAGTGTCGGAGAAAAATGCTCTGCACCTGTATTTTCAGCGATCGCCCCTGTGCGATCGTCAATCAGTTGCAATTCGTAACCAAACTGTTCGGGAATGGCGATCGCCGGAGTGTGGTTGCCCAAAAACTCGCACCCCAAAACATCATCTACAACAATCAAATTCCGCAAAAGCTGGTTTTCTGCTGGTTTTGCAACCTGCAAAGGTAGATTGCCGCCAAATTTCAAAGAATCTCGCAAAATATCGGCAGCAGTTGCCCTGGCATCAGGAGTTGCCAGCAAACTTAAGTCGATCGACTCGATCGATTCTAAATTCTTGCTCCCCCCCTTAGCAAGGGGGGGTTGGGGGGGGTCAGAAATCGATTCTAGATTCTTGCTCCCCCCCTTAGCAAGGGGGGGTTGGGGGGGGTCAGAAATCAACATACCCACCTTTATTTTCGCTTTCCAAATCCGCTTGACAGATTCTTTTATTTGTGCTATAGAAATCCGCCCTTGAGTGACAGCTTCGCAGACAGCCAGAATCGCCCCTTCCGGGTCAAGCGGCATCAGCAAAACATCAGCACCAGCCTCAGCAGCCAAAACAGCAGCTTCATTAGCGCCGTACTTATTGGCGATCGCACCCATCACCAAAGCATCCGTCACAATCAAACCTTCAAATCCCAACTCTTCTCGCAGCTTCCCGATCAAAATTTTGCGAGAAAGAGTAGCAGGAAACTCCGCATCCCAAGCCGGAATCAGCAAGTGAGCACTCATCACAGCATCTACCCCAGCAGCGATCGCCTCAACAAAAGAAGGCAACTCAACCTGGGCTAATCTCGCTGGCGAATGTGGCAAAACCGGCAATTCCAAGTGAGAATCAACCGCCGTGTCCCCGTGGCCGGGAAAATGCTTAGCTGTAGTCAAAACCGGGTGCTCACCTGCGCCGCGGATAAAAGCAGTGGCTAATTTCCCGACAATTTCCGGTGTCTCGCCAAAAGCGCGGACGTTAATCACAGGATTGTCGGGATTGTTGTTAACATCAACCACTGGTGCGAGAATCCAATTTAGACCGATCGCCCTAGCTTCGATCGCAGTGACAGCGCCCATTTGTTCAGCATATCGATCGGCTTTACCTGCATCCTGTCGCGCCACCTCGGCAATCGCCATCGGCGGCCCGAACCAAGTCGCCCCCGCGAACCGCTGGCCGACACCTTCTTCAATATCAGCCGCCAGCAGCAGCGGAAACTTGGCCCAAGACTGCAATTGGTGCGATCGAACTGCCAACTCCGCAGCACTTCCCCCGACCAAAATCACCCCACCGACGCCCAAATTTTCCAGATAATAGCGGAGTTTGCTGGCAGTTGGTTCCCATTCCCGATAGCGAATTTGGTGGTCGAACAAGCAGCCAGAAGCGCGCACCACGAACATCTGGGCCACCAGTTCTGGTAAGGAAAGATTGTCAATCATTCGATTTTAGATTTTAGATTTTAGATTTTAGATTTTAGATTTTAGATTTTAGATTTGGGAATCGGGAATCGGGAATCGGGAATCGGGAATCGGGCATTGGGAATTTTCCCTATCTCCTTCTCTTCCCCTCTTCCTTCTTCCCTCTTCCTTCTTCCTTCTCGCTTCAATCGGGACTTTCATCCTCAGCGAATTCTTCATCGGGATCTAAAGTATCCGGTTTGCGATCGGCAGAAAGCTGATTCAGCAGTATCAACATTTTATCGCCCCGTTCCAAAGAACGGTCTTCTAGAAATATCACTTCCGGTGTCCGGCGCAGTTGCACCCGTTGACCCAACTGGTTGCGGACGTAGCTAGTAGCAGATTTCAAACCCTCCATAGTCTCTGCCTTTGCCTCATCAGTACCGTAGATGCTGACAAAAATTTTTGTATGCTGAAGGTCTCCCGAAACAATTACGTCGGTAACGCTAACCATACCAGCACCTACACGGTCGTCCTTGATTCCATTCAGCAACATCAGGCTGACTTCCCGTTTAATCAGTGAAGCTACACGCTCAATGCGACGATTTGTAGCCATAGAAACTATCCCCTACTTTCCTAATCAGCCGTTTTTATCCCGATCCATAATTGTAGCGCGATCGGTCAGGGGTTTTACGGGCGATCAGGGGAAAAAATGAGAATCAGCACGACACGGATGCACACGAATACAAGGAGGATAGTCAAGTTAGCCAATTGTGCAAACAGTCAGATGACTCAAGTCATCCGTGTATCCGTGTTCATCCGTGTTATGCTCTACTTTTTGCCGGCGAGGGGACTGAAACAAAGTAAACCAAGTTTAACTAAACTATACATTTTAAAACATCTAATATGAATATTCCTAAGTCAATTGTTCGCATTTTTCTAATTCTCCCCAACGGTCAGATTGTGGCACAACTGCGAGATAATATTGTAGGTATTGCAAGTCAAGGGATGCTTTCTACTTTTGGTGGTGGCGTGGACGTTGGAGAAAGTCCAAAGCAGGCAGCGGTGCGAGAACTGGAGGAAGAAACTTGCCTCGAAACCAATTACACAATAGAATTTATCACAACTTTTCTACACCAAAAAACCCAAAATAATCAAAAAGTTATACAGGAAAATCACTTATTTTTGGCTAGGATTAGGAATTTTGAGCAAATAGAAATCAAAGAAGGTGTGGGTTTTGTAGTTTTGAGAAAAGATGTAGATTTTGGGAAAGTCAACGCAGGCGAGGGTACTCAAATGGCTTGGAAATTCTTGCAGGAATATTTAAAATAAAAAGTCATACACAATATTTTTCTTGTGCTGGGACTGAAACATGGAGCAACCCTGCGTTATTATTAGAGCTAGAAGCCATTATTCTGAGAGCAACTGAGCCGCCCTAAAACGTTCCAATCCCACCGGAAAACTAGACTCATGCGATCGACAACTCTGGAACAACTATCTGCTGCCGATGCCGAAGCCATCCTAAAATACCTTCCAGAACGAATTCGTGCCGCCCTCATCGCCCATGCTGCGGAAATTGAATATCCGATCGAAATTGTTGTGGAAATGGCAATTGCTAATTTCCTCGATAGCGAAGCACTTGGTTTTGCCGATTGCAAACCGGGGCGAGGCAAGTAAAGAATCTGAACTTGAAATCAGAGAATCATGAATCAAACAATCGCCACGCAACACCTTTCTCCAGAAGCTATTCATCAGTTGGTCGATTATTTGCCTGACTATATAAAAGCTGCCCTCTTGTCCAAGTCCGCTGAACTTGAATGTTCTCTCGAAGCCGCGATTGAAATGGCAATCTCCAGCTTTTTAGACGAAGAATCCTTTAGCTTTGAGGATTGTTTGTTGGCTAAACGCATGAAAGATACTGTCTGAAATTTCATCGCTCTCGATCGCACTCCCAGTTACGATTAGATTAGGCCGCCAAAAGGAATAAAACTCATGGAAAAAGAATTTACAATCGGTCAAAAAGTCCGAGTTGTGGCGATGCCGCCTTACGTCAAAACTGCCGAACCGATGCCGATGCTGCGGCCTGCGAATTTAATTGCGATCGGCGCTGAAGGCGTTGTGATCGATCGGCGTCCCGGCAATTATTGGGGCATTCGCTTTGAAAAAGGTGCTTTTCTGTTAGACAGTCAGTACATTGAAGCAGCGGAAACTCTTGTAGAAGGTAATGGGTAATGGAGAATGGGGAGTGGGGAATGGGGAAGTGATATCAAATCCGGGTTACTCATCCCCTTTATCCTATGGTATGGTGCGTCGCTCGATCGCTTTTTGGGCAGCAAGAATTGTTCGTGGCGACGCACCCTACTTTTACTAAACATCAAGGGGGTACGATACCCGGATTTGGTATGATATCACAACTTAAAATCTCCCTTGTCCTTCTCCCTTTTCCTTCTTCCCTCAACATCCATCTGTTAAATCCGTTAGACAATCGATTGCCCAACATCCTTCTTCAACAAGCCAGCTTAGCCTCAAAAGCCAAAGAATTAACAGGAAACTCCCCCAAAACTTCCTCTAAAATCGGAGATGTGAAGTTACAAGGTTGAGGCTTGCCCAAATGATAACCTTGAGCGTAATCTACCCCAAGTTCATTGAGTTTATCCATAATTGTTTGATTTTCAACATACTCGGCAATAGTTTTAATTCCCATAACGTGAGCGATTTTGGTAATAGCTTCCACCATGGCGACATCAATAGGATTGTCTACAATATGCTTAATAAAATTGCCGTCTATTTTGAGATAATCAACCGGCAAGCTTTTCAGGTAAGCAAAGGAAGACATCCCGCTGCCGAAGTCGTCCAAGGCAAACTGGCAGCCTAGTTCCTTAAGTTGCCAAATCAAGCTGGCTGCCTTGCTGAGATTACCGATCGCCACGGTTTCGGTAATCTCAAAACAAATTATTTGCGGCGGTATTTGATGGATAGAAAACTGTTCCTGAATAAACTCGATAAACTTTTCTTCGTTGAGGCTGTCCCCAGAAAGGTTAATTGAATAAAGGTTAGGATATTTGCCAAATGACGATTGCAGATCAGACAAAAGAGAGCAAGCAGGGAAGGTAACTATTTTATCGCTGCCTACCCCGGGGTTTTGAACTAATAAATTTGCCGTGAAAATTTTAGATAAATTGCTAAATAACGTGCTAATTACCCAGCGGTCGATCGCGTGCATCAAGTTGTAGCGTTCTGCAGCCGGAATAAACGCCATCGGCGACACCAACTCACCAGTTTCCAACTGGAGGCGCAGGAGGATTTCGCAGTGGGTTCCGGTGGTTGGAGAATTGAGCAAAGGTACGATCGGCTGAGAGTACAAGCAAAAGCGATTCTCTTCTAAAGCTTGATGAATTTGCACCACCCACTCGGTTTCGCCGTGCTGTTTGATTAATTCTTGATCGCCGGCTTGATAAACCTGTACCCGGTTGCGACCTTTATTTTTAGCAGCGTAGCAGGCCATATCGGCGGCGCTCAAAATCGCAGATGTCGAGGCTGTTTTGGGATTGATTGCTACCAAACCGATACTGACGCCGATCGAAAAAGTTTTGTCCTGCCACGCAAAGCGGAAGCCCTGAATGCTTCGCAGCAGCGTTTCCGCAACATTCAATCCTCGTTCGACGGGACGATTGTACAGGAGTACGGCAAATTCATCGCCGCCGAGACGCGCCAAAATATCGGTTTTGTGGATATTGCTTTTAAATAGCTGGCTGACTTGGCGCAGCAGTTCGTCCCCAGCAGCATGACCGCAGGTGTCGTTAACTATTTTGAAGCGATCGAGATCCAGGTAAAGCATCACGTGTTCTTGGCCGTAACCTTGAGCGCCGTGTAGGGCGTGCTCTAGCTGGTACTCAAATTCCCGGCGGTTGACTAATTGCGTCAGGGGGTCATGAGTTGCCTGCCAGGTGAGTTGCCGCGCTTGAGTTCGCACTTGGGTGACATCTCGGAACACAACAACGGCCCCGACAATTTCGCCGCTGCTAGCGTGGATGGGGGCGACGCAGTGGTCGATCGCAAATTCGGTGTTGTTGTGGGCAATCAGCAAATTGTTGCGCCCTTGGTCAACAATCCGACCTTCGCACAAAGCGATTTCGGCGATATTTTCGATCGGCAGCCTGGTAGTTTCGTCAACTATTCTCAGCACGCTGGCGAGGGGCAAACCCTTAGCTTCCGAGGTACACCAACCCGTGAGTGTTTCGGCAACTGGATTCAGGGTGGAAATACAGCCGTCGGCGTCAGTAGTGATGACGGCATCGCCGATCGATTGTAGAGTAACAAACGCGAGTTCTTTTTCTTCAAAAAATGCTTGTTCCATGCGCTTGCGATCGGTAATATCTCGCTGCACCGACACCCAGTTGGTAACGTTCCCGGAGGTATCGGCAATGGGTACACTGTTGAGTTCCACCCAATAAGTTGAACCGTCTTTGCGGTAGTTAATCAATTCTAGGCGTAGGGGTTCTCGGCGAGAGAAAGCACGGCGAATTTTAGCGACTTGGGTGGGGTCGCTTTCTGGGCCGCGCAAGCAACTGGGGGTTTGTCCGATGATTTCTTGGGGTAGGTAGCCCGTCATTTGGGTAAAAGCTTCGTTGGCATAGATGATGGTGGGGTCGGAGATATCGCTGTCTCCGGCATCCATAATCACGATTGCGTCGTTAGCGTTCACTACAGCAGATTCTAAAAGGTGGAGTCTGGCCTCGGCCGCTTCGCGGATAGCAATTTCGCTTTCTAGTCTGGCGTTAGTCAAGCTGAGGGATGCGATCGCTTTTTCCAATTCCCTAGTTCTTTCTGCCACTGAATCGTGCAGAACATCGATCGCCCCGGACATTTCCATCGGGTCAAGTACGCGCAGTATGTTGGTTTGAGTAACTATTCCCTGGAGTTCTCCGCGTTCTCCCGTTACTACCAACCTGCGGACTAAACGCTGGTGCATTTCCTGATGAGCTACCCACAGCGAGTCTTCTTGCTTGAGGCTAAATAAAGGGGTACTCATCACAGTTTGGGCGATCGTTTGCGACAAATCTATATCTAAAGCTTGAAATTCGACAATATCCCGTTCTGTGACTATACCTACTGGAATGGGGAACGGTAAATCCATCGATAATTCTGTTGATTCGGTAATTACTACGCAGCTAACGCGGTGCTGCGCCATCAACTCAGCTAAACTCCTAACTGACGCGGAGCGAGGTGCTTGAATGACTTGTGCGGTCATTACTTCTTTCACGCGCCGCATTTTTAAGATATTTGCCGGTTTGAGCATGGCTTGGCGGATGCTTTCCGGCGTAATTACTCCTAAGAGTTGACCTTCACTATCCAATATTGGCAGATGCTTAATTCTTCGTTGCCCCAGCAGAATTAGGGCGCTGAAAATGTCTTGAGTCTCGGATTTTGTCAGAGTTGCTGTCGGCTGCCTCATCACTTGTGCGATGGTGACACCTTTTAAGTTTTTGCCCGAGGCAATCAAATCGACAAGATCCCTTTCTGTGAAGATTCCTTGCAATTGAGAATGTGGAGCACAAGGCGAGGATAATTTTAAGAGTGATTTTTCCACGACAAAGACGCAGACACCTGTCGCGTCTCTGAATGCACTCTTAGTGGGCGGATTTACGATTTCTGTTAGTGGCTGATAGATATCGGTTGGAATGACTGCGTTTAGAGAGCAACTTGGGCGCCGTTGGCCCATCAGGGTAATTACTTCTGCTAGTGGGGTATCGGGCGCCACTGTCAAGGGGTAGCGGTCTATTACTTGAGCTAAGGTTGGCAGATACTTGGATGAATCGTTTTTGAGCATATTTAATTGAGTTTTGCGATCGCGTGGACTCTGCGACATTCCAAAAAAGTGCTGATTTCCAAGCACTAGGTGGATTTTTACGGCGCTGGTGAGACCTAATTAAAATTTATTGTTAAAAATGCAGCAGAGCTTGGGCTGGGGATCGGGCCAGTGACTGCTTTTCTTCTACCTATAAAGTTAGAAGCTTATCTTTATTTTAAGTTAAATTTTCTATCCCGTGACACATTTATTAAAAATAATGTATTTGTTGTGAACTTTTTGCGATAAGATTACCGGCTAAAATCATCCATAGCATTGCGAATCATCTCCCTCTTCAGAAAGACGCATCTGTTTGCTGTATTAGCTAACCTAGAAAAGGTTACTACAAAAAGGCACTGTATTAAGTTCGGCAGTGTTAAGTTTTGCAAAATTAAGTTTGGCAAGCTGGTCGAGACCATGTATGCGTTGTTGAGGGCAATCGATATCACAGCCAATGTGTGAATTAGATCGCAAGTTGCGAAAACAACCATGGTACGATTGTAGATATCAAGACAAGAACTTGAATACAGAGTCTGTGAGGAAAAGAGATTATGAAACGCAATCTATTAGCCGCTACTTTTTTAATTGCTCCCCTAGTGTTGGCAGGCCCGGGTCGCGCTGAAAATCCCGTTCACGTCGAACAGTTATTGTCAACCGGGCAATGTTTTAAGTGCGACTTGTCTGGAGCAGATTTAACGGGAGCTCATTTAATTGGTGCTGATTTGAGAGAAGCAAATTTACGAGGAGCAAACCTATCTCAGGCAAACCTCGAAGGTGCTGACTTGACGGGTGCTGACTTGACGGGTGCTAACTTAACTAAAGTTTTCCTGACTAATGCTAGTTTAAATGACGCAAACCTCGATCGGGCAGATCTGACCGCGGCCATAATTAACACCGCTGACGTATCCGGCGCATCAATGGAAGATATGACCATCACAGATGCGAAAATCTACAATACCCAAATCGGCGTCGGCGGCAGCTACGACCAGTAAACTCATTAAAAGAATGGAAAACACCAATTTTGAGGTTAAAAACCCGGTTTCTCTGCTGAAACCGGGTTTTTAGTCTTTGTGTAGGGTACCCCGGAGCCTCACATTTTCTCTCGTATTTCCAGCGAACAATCTGACGTACCCTACCACTACCACTAAAAACCCAAATCAACCGCAATTCGGTGCGCGCAAGCAAACCCAGAAAACGCCACCGCATTTAAACCCTGTCCGGGAAACGTACTGTCACCCACACAATACAAACCAGGCATAGAAGTTCGATTAAACGGCATTCCCAGCAAACCCATTAGCTTCTGTCGCGGAATCGGCCCGTAAGTTCCGTCTTCACGCCCCAAAAAGCGGCGGTGAGAACGCGCTGTCCCAACTTCCATATAATCCAAACCGGCATCTAAACCGGGAAAAATCTTTTCTAATCTTTCAATAATTCTCCCTGCAGCCTCTTCCTTTTTATCCTCATATTCCTGCTGCGAAAGTCCTTCCCACTCTTCCATCCAACTCGAAGTAAAAGCGTGGACTATGTGATATCCTGCGGGAGCTAAATCCGGGTCGAGCACGGTCGGAATTGACACCAAAACAGTTCCCTCCGGCGCTTCCATTTGGTTCCAATCTTCTAACAAAATGTGGTGACAGGCACTACCCGCAGGGATTACGCTTGCTTCCACTCCCAAATGCAAACTCAAGAAACTGGGGGCTTTTTGATAGCGCTGCTGCCATTTCTTTTCGCTAGCGGGCATCTCTTCTGCAGGCAGCAATTTCTCAAAAGTATCCCAGCGCGTGGCGTTAGAAACTATCCGCTTTGCGCGGTAAACTTCGCCGGTTGCTAGCTCGACTCCGACAGCGCGGCCGTTTTCTGTGATAATTTTTTTCGCTTTAGCTTTGTATTGAATTTGCCCGCCGCATTTTTCTAATCCTTCTACTAATTTTTGGGCAATTTGACCGACTCCGCCTTTGGGATAATTGATGCCGCCGTAATGTCTGTCGGAAAATACCATTCCGGCGTTAATCATCGGGGTCAAGTCTGCCGGTACTACAGACCAGTAGTAGCATTCCATGTCGATAAATTTCAGCAAAGTAGGGTCTTTTATGTAGCGCCGCGCAATGTCGCCAGTATTTTGAGGCAGATATTTTACTAATCCCAAACAGGCTAAAGGATTCTGAAAAAAGACTCGGACGAGATATCCGGGTTCTTCTAGGGATAGCAATTCCATGCCGTTGAGGCAGTTGAAGACGTTCCAGCATTCGCCGTAAAATTTGTGGATTCCTTCGCGTTCGTGAGGGAACCTGTCTGTTAATTCTTGCAAGTATTTGTCATAAGCTTGGGGAACTTCAAGTTCCAAGCCGCTGGGTAAGTGATAGTGAAGCTGTACGGGGTCGGGAATCGTTTCTAAGGTGACGTTGACTGCTTTCAGGGCGCGGGTGAGGAGGTTGGTGGTGCCGCGCTGTCCGAAACCAAAAATCATGGAGGCGCCGACATCGAATCTGTAGCCTTCTCGATCGAAATATCCAGCGCTACCCCCCGGAATTGTATAGCTTTCGAGCACTAAAACTTTGGCTTTCTTAGCGGCTAGCTGGGTGGCTGTCACCAGTCCACCAATGCCGGAACCGATGACAATTACATCAAACTCTTGCTCTGTTGGGCGGGAGTTGGGAGAAAATAACTGGGATTGGGTAGGAGCTGACATTCGGTTAAAAATCTTAATATTTCTATGATTTTACAGTCGATCGCTCCAGAAGCAAGAAGTTCGGCAACGGATTATGTAGCGGATGTAGCGGATGTCAAGAAGACCGAAGTTCGGCAAGGCCCGATGCCCTGTTTGGCCGATGCCCTGTTTGGCCGATGCCCTGTTTGGCCGATGCCCTGTTTGGCCGATGCCCCTGCTTCCCAAAAAAATGCGGGAACAGTCTACCATTGCCGACTGCCCCCGTCTGCCGATCCTTTGAGAGGAGAACACTAAAAATCAATATAGCCTTGTTGCTAATTAATGTCAATACTATTAGAAAAATATTTCAATAAGCGGATGGAGGTCGATCGGCGAATGGGTTCTAACTCAATCTCTGGCTTGTATGCACCCTCAAGGATGTGATAAGTTGCACAGAGCGATCGATCGCCCGTTGGGGAAGCCCTCGAAGCAGATCGATCGCACCGCATAAAATTCCTCAAACCTAGCAATCTCCCCAATTTCCTAATGTCCCTGCAACTGCGCGTTTACGTTCCTCCACATCCGTTAATTAAACACTGGCTGGCTGTTGCCCGCGACGCCGCCACCCCATCGGTACTTTTTCGTTCTGCGATGACAGAATTGGGAAGGTGGCTGGCTTACGAGGCGATTCGAGAATGGCTGCCGACAGTGGAAACCACAGTGCAGACGCCTTTGGCAGAATGTCCGGCGACTTTTATCAACCCAGAAGCTCCGTTAGTTGTGGTACCGATTTTGCGGGCGGGTTTGTCACTGCTGGAAGGAATTCAGACGGTTGTACCGCTGGCTTCGGTTTACCATCTCGGCATGGCAAGAAATGAGGAAACGCTGCAACCGACTTGTTATTTGAACAAATTGCCGGCGCAGTTTAACCCGGAAACGCGGGTGATAATTAGCGAGCCGATGCTGGCTACGGGCGGGACGATTATAGCGACAATGCAGGAATTGACTGCACGGGGAATTGATCCGAGCTTGATTCGGATTATCTCTGTGGTGGCTGCTCCTCCGGCTTTGAAGAGGCTGAGTGCAGAGTACCCAAGTTTGATGATTTACACGGCAACGATCGACGAAATAGTCAACGAACAGGGCTTTATTGTACCTGGTTTGGGAGATGCGGGCGATCGAACTTACGGCACATGAACCAGTCAGTCAGTCAATTTTAGATTTTAGATTTTAGATTTTAGATTTTAGATTGACTCGACAGATAAGTCTGGGGGCTTGTAGGCCTTTTTGGGGGGGGTGAGTGGTTCCAGGAACCAGTTGCTGAAATATCGGGGGAAAAAGATGAAAATCAAGCATCCAGGATACCCGCCACGTGATTCATTCCAACGCGCAAACTCAGGATCCAGAAATAAAAAACCTGTATCCGATGAAACTTGCCCCCGAATTTATCCGTGGGGTCAATCCTTCAATCCTTCAATTCTAAAATCTAAAATCTAAAATCTAAAATCTAAAATCGATTGACCCTGGTTTGGTAAAAGCAGCCACCGAGAGAGTTAGAATCAAAAGTACAAGTCAAAAATAAATAGCGTTTAGCACTCATTGCCCGTGAAACTTGATTCTGTTCCGCCAAGCTTGTCTGCTTCTGACTCAGTAAACCTCAATTATGATTTGCCACAACAGGTACAACTACAAATAAAAGAGGTTACTGAGATTTGTGCTGCTTTAACCCCGGAGCCCGCTGAACTCTCAGTGACTGTCAATCCCGATATTTGTCAGGAACAAAAGAAACTGAAGCCCAAGCACTGGGCAATTTTTGCTTCGACTTTTGCAACTATTTTTTTAGCTGAAATTGGAGACAAAACTCAGCTCGCGATTTTGCTGATGACGGCTGAATCTCGAAATCCTTGGATCGTGTTTGCGGGTGCGGGTTCGGCTTTGATAGCAACCAGTTTGCTGGGGGTGTTGCTGGGAAGGTGGCTGGCTAGTCGGATTGCTCCGAGAACTTTGGAGAGAGCAGCCGGAGTGATTTTACTGGCGATTTCGGCGGTTCTGCTGTGGGAAGTGTTGGGTTAATTGTCTGCCTGTCGGTAAGTCCTAGATTTCTACAATAGCTAACTAAGAACTAAAAAAACATGGACTGGCAACTTTTGGGAATCAGTTTTATTACAGTGTTTTTGTCAGAATTGGGAGACAAAAGTCAATTAGCTGCGATCGCCCTGGGCAGTAGTTGTAACTCGCCGCGGGCTGTATTTTTCGGTACGGCGTCGGCGCTGCTGCTGGCGAGTTTAATCGGCGTGGGCATTGGCTTCAGCACGGCAGAGGTGTTGCCGGAACGACTGGTAAAGGGACTCGCGGCGATCGGATTTGCGGTAATGGGCTTGCGCTTGCTGTGGCCAAAAGCAGATTTACCGGAAGCATCCGAGTAGGGCAGTCGATTTTAGATTTTAGATTTTAGATTTTAGATTTTAGATTTTAGATTTACTCTACAGATGAATCTGGGAGGGTGAACAAGAGTCTAAAATTTTGCTTTCTCCACGGGAGGAGTTCGCAAGTATCCGTTTTTGCGCTGGTTCAGGAAACTTGACAGTATAGTTATCTCAAATCTGTTAGCCTCGGAGTTTATTCATATCTCTCTTCTCGACAAGCGCGTGAATCAGCGTCAATCCATTGTCATCTGCGGCCCAAGAAATTCTCTTTTTTGAACCGCAGATAAGGGCAGATAAACACAGATTAACGCCGATGAATATCAAATCCGGTGTTTACGATCGCGTTAAAATTTAAAAAAAATTAGCAGCGGGCGTGAATTCATGCCCGCTGCTAAAGGTTGAGTTTTTCTTAACTCAACCTCTGAGGATTGTGTCGATTAAACTTGGTTTTGGTAGCACCAACCCAGCAGCGTACCGGCGACAGCCAACTTCAGCGCTTCCAAGGCAAAATAGCCTTGGTGCAGTAGATTCATCCCGGCGGGGACTTCTGCTGCGGAATCGAACAGATTTAGCTGCATTCCCAAGGCGCTCATTTGGGGTGTCAGGGCGTAGGTGTCAATCAGGGCGATCGTCAGAAGTACCAATGATAATAAAATTGCTGTGCGGCTGCGCTTGCCGAAGTCACCGACTAAATTGCTCAAAACCATCAAACCCGTTGCCACCACGCCCGCACAGATTAACTCAACGCGGTTGAATCCCCAGAACATTAAATTCCCGGCAGTTGCAAACTCCGGTGATGTCGTCATGCCAGATACGTAGAGACTGGGCATAATTACTAGATCCAAAATCAGGCTAACGCTGAGCCAGAAAATTAGGGCAACCATGACAATTGCTTGCCAGCGCGGTTTGATTGATTCCACTCTTGATGTTGTAATAGCTGTCATATAATTAGACCCTCTAAAAATTTTCTTCTGCCTTTTCTAGAGTTTAACTAACTTTTTCCTAAAATCGTGTTAAGTATTTTTAAATTAATGGTAACTTTTGTGTAACAGACGCTGAAGAATTGTTAAGCTCACTTATGTTTCTCCTCATCTGCGTTAACTAATACTAATTCCGAAAAACTACGGAATCAATTAATAATTACTCACAGGACTTATGCACTGCGACCAAAGACATCTGGTTTTGATCCTGATTAAACACCGTAACGTATTTTTTATAAAAAACCAGGTTTCTGTGTCCCGAAATAACTCCTAATTTAAGTGTATATGCCTAAATTTCAATTATCCTCTTGGTTGCCCCGTCTCCCCCCTCAAGTCTGGATTCTTGCCGCCGGCAGATTCCTCTCCCAAAGCGGCACCGGTTTTACTTTATTTTACGCGCCGATATTTTTTGTCGATCGCGTCGGTTTATCTGCTACTGCTGTTGGGATTGGTTTGGGTAGCGGTTCAGTTTCGGGAATATTCGGCAGAATTTTGGGCGGTTCTTTTTGCGATTCCAAATTTTGGGGAAGGCGGCGAACTTTATTGCTGGCGACAATTATTTCGGCGGCGGCTTCTTTTGTACTGGCGGCGACTAATGATTTCGCCGGCTTAATTGCGGGCAATTTACTGATGGGTTTTGGTGTGGGTTTGTATTGGCCTCCAACCGAGACGATGGTGGCGGATTTAACTGAGGGCGAACAGCGACAGGAGGCTTTTGCTTTGACGCGGCTTGCTGATAATTTGGGTTTGCAAGTTGGGATTATTTTGGGCGGTTTGTTGATTGCTGTAACGGGGAATTATCGATCGCTCTTTATTATTGATGGTATCTCGTTTTTAGTGCTGTTTGGGGTAGTTGCGATCGCAATAGCCGAAACCTACAAACCAGCTAATTCAGCCGATATAGTCAAAAAAAATCGGGAAAATGGTTGGATGGTGGCGCTGAGCGATCGAAGTCTTTTAGTTTATGCTTTAGTAAATACCCTGTTCACATTATATATTTCCCAAATCCAAACCACAATGCCGCTGTACTTTAGCAAGTTTGTCGCGGTGGGGACATCGGGAAAAGGCTTTTCTACAGGTACAATTACGGTTTTGTTTGCTTTTAGCACGTTTTTAACTGTGGCTTTGCAAATGCCAGTTGTTAAAGCTTTGAAGCGGTTTTCCCATCCAAAAGCTTTGATGATTTCTGCGCTGCTATGGGGAATGGGATTTATCGCGATCGGCTTGACGGGAATGGCTGCAACTGGCAATCTATTGTTAGCTGTTTTAGGCTTGAGCTTTTTGTCGATGGCGACTGTTGCTTATACGCCTTTTGCTTCTGCTTTGGTGGTGGATTTAGCGCCGGAGTCTTTGCGGGGCGTGTATTTGGCGGTTAGTTCTCAGTGTTGGGCGATCGGCTATTTAATCGGGCCGCCGCTGGGCGGTTTGGCTTTGGATGGAGGTAAAGGGGCGGCGGATAATTTTTGGTTGGGTTTGGCTTTGAGTGTGGGCGCGGCTATTTTTATTTTGCAAAAGCTCGATCGAATGTTGAAAAATAGCAGTCATTAGTTATTAGTCATTAGTCATTAGTTATTAGTCATTTGTTGCTGCTACCAATGCCCAATGCCCAATGCCCAATGCCCAATAACCAATAACTAATTTATTTTCGTCGATCGCCCAATTTGCGGTAAACTTCTCTTAAGTCAACTTGATGGTGAGCCAAAGCAACCAAAGCGTGATAAAATAAATCCGCAACTTCCCCAGCAATCCCCTCTTTGTCGTCATCTTTGCAAGCCATCACAACTTCCGCCGACTCTTCGCCAATTTTCTTGAGAATCTTGTTGTCGCCGCCCTCGAACAACTTGCAAGTATAAGAACTTTCGTTAGGATTGTCGCGCCGATCGCAAATTACGGCAAATAATTGAGATAACATATCCCCTGGCGGCGGTGAAATTTCCCCATCAACTTGGTGAAAACAACTTCTTTCTCCGGTGTGACAAGCAATATCTCCGACTTGTTCGACAGTCACCAGCAAAGCATCGCTATCGCAGTCGTAACGCAGCCCTTTGACATTTTGAATGTGTCCCGAAGTCGCACCTTTGGGCCACAATTCGGAACGCGATCGACTCCAGAACCAAGTTTGCCCGGTAGAGAGCGTTTTTTGCAGGGACTCCCGATTCATCCAGGCCATCATCAACACTGTACCGTCCAAATAATCTTGGACGATCGCAGGCACTAAACCGCGATCGTCGTAACGAATCTTTTCAATTGGGATCGATCGGCTCAAACTCGATAAATCAGTGGTAGACATAATTTTATTTCAACTTGGTAATATAGATTAACGCTTTCCTGTCGGAGATTGTTTTTTTATTAACCGCAGAGAACGCAGAGGACGCAGAGGAAGAGAGAAGATTGAGCAAGGGATGGCTAAATTGTCAAGAACTATTTTACAAAAAATTACATTTTAGGGCGCTCGGTGCTAGTGCGACAAAGCCTAAAAAACCCAAGCTAGTATTGCTACTGATTGGTTTGTACCCTAAAATCTACTAGAATAGTTTCCTTGAATCGACCTAACCTTTATGTTGAACTGGCTATAAAATTATTCTACCAACAACAGACGTTCACTAAGGAGAAAACATTGGTTTCCACAACCTTGAAAACGACCAAATCAGAAGAAATTTTCGCTGCAGCCCAGAAGTTGATGCCAGGTGGCGTCAGTTCCCCCGTGCGCGCCTTCAAATCCGTGGGCGGACAGCCCATCGTCTTTGACAGGGTAAAAGGAGCCTACATTTGGGATGTTGACGAAAACCAATACATTGACTATGTAGGCACTTGGGGCCCCGCCATCTGTGGCCACGCCCACCCGGAAGTCATCAAAGCCTTGCACGAATCTTTAGAAAAAGGTACGAGTTTCGGCGCACCATCGCTGTTGGAAAACGTACTCGCTGAAATGGTCATCGATGCCGTTCCCAGCATTGAAATGGTGCGATTTGTCAACTCCGGCACCGAAGCCTGTATGGCCGTTTTGCGCCTGATGCGAGCTTTCACCGGACGCGATAAACTGATTAAATTTGAAGGCTGCTATCACGGGCACGCCGATATGTTCTTGGTAAAAGCCGGTTCCGGCGTCGCAACTCTGGGTCTTCCCGACTCTCCGGGCGTCCCGAAATCCACTACTGCCAATACCCTCAACGCTCCCTACAATGATTTAGAAGCAGTCAAAGCTTTATTTGCCGAAAATCCCGGCCAGATAGCAGGCGTAATTCTCGAACCAGTGGTGGGGAATGCCGGTTTTATTACCCCGGATGCAGGTTTTCTCGAAGGTTTGCGGGAAATTACTAAAGATAACGGCGCTTTGTTGGTTTTTGATGAAGTAATGACCGGTTTCCGCATCGCCTACGGTGGAGCTCAGGAAAGATTCGGTGTCACGCCGGATTTGACTACTTTGGGTAAAGTTATCGGTGGCGGTTTGCCGGTGGGAGCTTACGGGGGAAGGCGGGATATTATGGGGATGGTGGCTCCTGCTGGGCCGATGTATCAAGCGGGTACGCTTTCGGGAAATCCTTTGGCGATGACTGCTGGGATTAAGACTTTGGAATTGCTACAAAAACCCGGCACTTACGAACAGTTGGATAAGATTACCAAAAAACTGTCTGATGGATTGCTAAAAATTGCTAAGGAAGCCGGACACGCGGTTTGGGGCGGGCAAATTAGCGGGATGTTTGGCTTGTTTTTTGCGGCTGGCCCGGTTCACAATTACGAGGATGCGAAGAAGTCGGATTTGACGAAGTTCAGCCGCTTTCACCGGGGAATGTTGGAGCACGGAATTTATCTTGCTCCTTCGCAGTTTGAGGCGGGATTTACTTCTTTGGCTCATACTGAGGAAGATATCGATCGAACTTTGGCTGCAGCGCGTGAAGTGATGGCAAGTATTTAACGTGAGTTTTAAGGATGTTCATCCTTAAAACTCAGGAATAAATAATTAAAGTCCTTGCTGTTTTTTGGCAGTAAGGACTTTAATTTTTAACTGCTTTATCAAATAAATTCCTGAATCATACAGACTATTCAGGAGTCGCTTTTAATAAGATTTACAGGCTTTTTTAGTAAATCTGCACTGGGTAATTTCAGCTTAATGATGTGAGCGAATTACTAATTAGTAATTATAGGAACTCTCTACTTTGCGGTAGCAATTCCTAACTTAGCTCCCTTAATTCGGCGTAATCGATCCATCACTTCCACAACATTTCCGTGATTGACGCTTTTATCCGCATTCAGCACAATTAATGAGTTCTGATTTGACCCCATTACCTGTCGCACTGTACTCTCAATCTGCTCTAAGTTGACTAACTTTTTATCAACCATTAATTTTCCCTGAGCATCAATCGTGACGGTAATTTTAGCAGGCGAGTCTTGGACTTGAGAGGTTGCTGCTTTCGGTAAATTTACGGGTAGACCCTCGGATTTGGATAAAGACAAAGAGGAAACAATTAAAAACGTTAATATGGCGAACACCACATCAATCATTGGCACGATGTTAATCTGGGCAATAGTCTCAGGTTCATCGGGTAGGCGCATAATTAGATTCTCTTGGTAGTTTTTCGTAGCGGTGACGGTACATTAACTCTAGCTGGCCTCCAGCTTCCTGAATAAAAGCAATCTGCTGTAAGTAAAACCCACGAAACATATTGGCAAATAAGAGTGTAAAGATTGCCACAACTAACCCTATTGCCGTAGAAACGAGGGCTTCGCTAATCCCAGAAGTAACGCCTGCGGCATTGGTGCCCGTGGCATTCCCCAGTTTGAGAGAACTAAAGGTGGTAATTAACCCCAAAACTGTTCCGAGCAACCCAAATAGTGGGGAAAGGCTGATAATGGTGTCAAATATTGTATTGAATCGCTTCAGGATGGGGATTTCTGCCTGAGCACCACTCTCTAAGGCCAAACGAAATTCTTCGATGTTGGGCGAGTCTAATTCTAAAGCTTCTAAAAAAATCCGGGCTAGGGGCAAATCGCTGTTTACTTGTAACTTTTTGATAGCGGAATCGGGGTTTTGACTGTAAAGCTGTAGCACTTCTCGCACGACTCGCCGCTGGCGCCGATTTACCCTAAACCAAAAGGCAAGACGCTCTATGATCAGCGCGACTGCTGCGATTGAGGAGGCAAATAGCGGCCAAGCAACAATGCCTGCGGCGCGAAAAATGTAAATGAAAGCATCCATTGATTTGTACTCTCGCTAGCTCGGTTGAGTGATCGCAAGCTGCCTAATGCTGCAATTAGCCCGATCGAAGGTTGGTAGAGTTTCTGCGTCAAGTCGGCACAAGTGATTCAGGCTGCGAATTGTTTCACTCAAGCGCGATCGCAAGCGCGATCACAAGCGCGATCGCACTACCTGTATGTGACTATCTTCGTCTGTACCCAAAATGCTCCTACTGTGATCCCGATCGAGATCGCGACAGATTGTTCTGCCAGTGCTTCTTTGCTAAATATTTGCGTTAGGACTTGACAATAATCTTCAATAATTTAAAAGATTCTCAACTAGATTTCCACAAACTTCAGGGTTTGTCAAGTCATGAGCCATACCTTTTGATAACAATTGCCTATTAGTTGTATAAAATTAATTAGTTTTAATTAACTAATTAATTTTATGAAAAGCTTGAGAATGTGGAAATTTGTTGGTAGATTACGGGCTAAAGTATTGCATTTAAGGCATTTTGGAACCTTTCCCTACCAGAATCAAAACATTGACAGCGCCCATAAGAGTAAGGTAGACGCCCCCAAAGGAAATGCTGATTGGTAGCCTCTAGCCGCTATCTCAAAATTAAATAATGAAAATAAATTGCAAGAGTCTTGAACAGGGTGACACTCTTCTTATAGGATGGGTAGGTTCATCAGTGATAGCAAGCTCAACCCGCAGGTGGTAGCTTGTTTCGGGTTATGTCGGGGAGCCAGCGAGGATGTTGCCATCCATAAAGGAGAGTGAGAAGGCATGAGTTTTTCAAATATTTCGGCGACGCAAAGACAACAACAAGAAGAAGCTCTCAAAAAAGTTCTGGCGATCAGTCTGTTAGCCTCAACCTTACTGCACGGTGTCGCGCTGCCGTTGAGCCTCAAGTTCGTCAAACCTGCTGAATTTGAAGAGGATGCAATTGAAATTGTTGTGCTTGATGAGCCAAAAGTAGAGGAAACCCAGCCAGAGCAGACTATTCCAGAAAAAGTATCTCCCCCGCCTGAGACGTTGAAACCAGAACCGCCACCAGAGCCAACTCCCGCAGAGGAGCCACCAGTAGCGGTAACGCCCCCGCCGATTCCAGAGGAGCCACCGGTTGCGGTAACGCCACCACCGATTCCAGAGGAGCCACCGGTTGCGGTAACGCCACCACCGATTCCAGAGGAGCCACCCGTAGCGGTAACGCCACCACCGATTCCAGAGGAGCCACCCGTAGCAGCAACGCCACCGCCGATTCCAGAGGAGCCACCCGTAGCGGTAACGCCACCACCGATTCCAGAGGAACCACCGGTAGCGGTAACGCCACCGCCGATTCCAGAGGAGCCTTCCCCCGCACCTCAACAGGATTTAAATTCCCCAGAAACTCCTCAAACCCCGATCGCCCAAGAACCCGAAACCCCTTCGCCCGATCCTCCAAAAATCGATCGCCCCAGCACAACGGCGAGCCAGGAGCCCCCTCCCAGCGAACCACCCGTTACAGCCTCCCGCCCCAAGGGTGCTGCAAGTTCCACAGACTTTACAAATGATGCTGGAAATCCCAACTCCTCCGACAGCCCTGAAAAAAATAACCCCCTCTCGCCATCTGCTTCGGCGGGTAGCGGCGAGCCTTCCTCAGAGCCATTAAATCCTTCTTCCGGGCCCATACAGCGATCGCCCGCGGCTGGCCCACCAGTCACAGCTACTAGGCCAGGAGGCAGTAGTAAATCTGGAAATGCGATCGGGGATCTCACAAACCCCTCCTCCTCTGATAGCCCCGGAGCAAGTGCGTCCAACTCACCATCGGGTGCCAGCGAAAATGGCAACATACCTTCCTCAGATCCATTTGCGACTGGTTCGGGGCGATCGCCCCGATCGCCTGCGGCTGGCTCACCAGTCACAGCTACCAGGCCAGGAGGTGGCGGAAATTCTGGAAATCCGATCGGAGATGTAGGAAACCTCCCCTCCTCTGGTAGCCCAGGAGGAAGTGCATCGAACTCATCACCCGGTGGAGGTGGAAATGGTGGCGGGGGTTCGTCACAGCCATTTGGCAGCGGTTCCGGGCAAGTGCCAAAACCGACAAATCCAGGAAGAGGGGGGAGTCCTTCGCGCCCTGCCGGCGCGCCTCTGGCCACTTGCATTAGTGGCTGCGGTAAACCTGAATATCCGATCGCAGCCAGAGAACAAGGGCGGCAAGGCCGAGTGGAACTCATTTGTGACATTGACCCCAACGGTAAGACATTCAACATCAAGATATTGACTCCTAGCAAATACAACGACTTGAATAAGGCAGCGATTAAAGCAGTAGAAAAAAGGAAATATGCCTCATCAGAGAGTGGCCTTCAAGGAGAAAAAATATCTATTATCTTCGAGCTCACTGACTAGGGATTTTTTGAGACTATAGCAATTTGGCTGGGAATTCTATAGAACTGTCCAAGGAATAGCAAAGTTAAAAGTTGAATTTTTTGTGAATTATGAATGTGGGAATGTCGTCAGCAATATTAAGTAAACTTCAGCGAGTTGGACTCGCTCTCTTACTGGGTTCCAACTTGGGAATGGCTTTGTTGTTTGCCAGCCCTGACAGCGCAATGGCAGGAGTAATTACTTTACCCGATGGCGGACGTTGCGAGGGAGAATTGAGTGAGGGAAAACTCAGCGGCCCCGGCAGTTGTCAATATGCCAACGGCGATCGCTACGAAGGCCAATTTCTCAACGGCAAACCTCACGGTAAGGGCACCTACAGCTTTAAAGAAGAAGGTCGATACCAAGGAGAATTTGCCGATGGAGAATTCAACGGCCAAGGTGTCCGCGAATTTGCCAACGGCAACCGCTACGAAGGTACTTTTAAAAACGGTGAGTTCGACGGTACAGGGACTTTTACCTCAACTAACGGCATTCGTTACGAAGGCTCTTTTACCAATGGTTCTCCCAGCGGTCGCGGGGCTTTTACGTTCAGTAACGGCACTCGTTGCGAAGGAGATATTAAAGAAGGAAAAGTTAACGGCAAAAGCGTCTGTCAATATGCTAATAAGAACCGCTACGAAGGAGAGTTGCTGAATAATGTGCCTCACGGGCAGGGAATTTATACCTTTGCTGAAGGAGGTCGTTATGAGGGGCAATTTAGTGAAGGACAATTTAACGGTAAAGGGGTTCGCGAATATCCGAACGGCAACCGCTATGAAGGAGAGTTTGTGAAGGGCAACATTCAAGGCCAGGGGTTGTTTACTTTTAAAGAAGGGGGACGTTATCAAGGGCCGTTTGACAATGGAGAATTTAGTGGTGAAGGTGTCCGCGAGTTCGCCAATGGAGATAGCTATAAAGGCACTTTTGTCAAGGGTAAGATGAGCGGGAAAGGAGTTTACATTTTTAAGAATGGCGATCGCTGCGAAGGCGAATTTACCGATGGTCAGTTCAACGGGAAAGGTACTTGCATTTACGCCAATGGCGATCGCTATCAAGGTGAATTCCTCAACGGCCAGAAACACGGGCAAGGTTCCTACATTTATGCAGATGGAACGAAAGTAGAAGGAAATTGGCAACAAGGTCAAATTAAAAAATAACTCTTTGATATACTCACCGTCTTTTCAGATGGGGTCATTCTTGACGCTACGTACAAGATGAATTGCCCGCTGTGCCGTTGCCCCCTCACCAACTGTCACAAGCCCAATCCGACTCTTCGCCTGAAGAAATTCCCGATTGGTGGCGGGGTTGTGTAAAATAGCAACATTGGATGAGATTGAGGCGCAAAGATGGAGTCTCAATCCTGGGCGTTATGTGGGAGTGCCAACGTCAGGAGGCGGAGGATTTTGATTTTGCCGCACAGTTGGAAGAGTTGAATGAGGAGTTGGAAATTCTTAATGTTGAGGCACAGGAGTTGGAGGAACGGATTGCTGAGAATGTAGTGATGCTGTGGGAGGGAGACTGATAATTTTTCTGATAAATCAACAAGGATAAATACAGCTAATAAAAAGATGTACATAGCACAATTAAACCTATCTATTAGTGATATTACTGGCATTGTTCAGACTATTGCAGTAGTTGTATCACTGATTTATTTGGCAATTCAAGTTAAAGAAAGTACAAAAGCAACCAAGGGTGCAACCTATCAATCAATTATTAGCGCTTGTGCAGAGCTTGAGTCACGTATAAGCCAGGATGATGAAGTGGCGCGGATATACAAGTTAGGCATAACAAATCTGGAAAAATTAAATGAGAATGAATTCACCCGGTTTAACGAGCTTATTTGTAGTTTTTTTAATCTGTATGAAAATTTGTATTATCAATATAAAAATAAGTTGTTAGAAGAAGAATTATGGGCTGGTTGGTGCCTAAATATGCGGAATGACTTACAACAAAAAGGGGCAGCAGCTTGGTGGAACTCAAAAAGTCATCTTTACAGTAAGAGTTTCCGTGAATATGTTAATTCAGGAAAATGTCCTAGAAATTAATTTTGCTTGTATAGCATAACCTATCAACTGATATCAATATAATATAGCGGTTCTCACCAACATGAGGTACACTCTATTCTGTGAATGCCAGGATTTTCGAGGCTTTTTCTTTACCCCACCTACCTGAGAAAGGCTATAGTATGTTTCTAAAACTCAAAAAACAAGGCCGACGGATTGTCTCGTTATTGATGAGTTTTATTTTAGTTTTGCTTCTAAATAATGGGGTTCAATCCTCGCCTCAAACCGGCACTCAAATTCTTTGGGATACCTATGGAATTCCACATATTTACGGAGAAAATAGTAAAAGCCTTTTCTACGCTTTTGGGTGGGCGCAGATGCAAAGTCACGGTAATCTGATTTTGCGTCTTTATGGACAAGCTCGCGGGCAAGCTGCCGAGTTTTGGGGCGAAGATTATCTGGAATCCGATCGCTGGGTGCAAACTATGGGAATTCCTAATCGCGCTAATGCGTGGTATGAATCACAAACTCCCATTTTCCGCAACTATATCGATGCTTTTGTTGGCGGAATGAATGCCTATGCAAAAGAACACCCAGAGGCACTCACGGAAGAATTAAAGGTAGCATTGCCCCTCAAACCTGCAGATGTATTGGCACACGCGCAACGCGTCATCAATTTTACTTTTATAGTCGAGCCAGATAGCGTTGAAGATATCGCTGAAAATGAGACCCCCAAAGGCTCTAATGGTTGGGCGATCGCTCCTTCCCGTTCTGAAAGCGGCAATGCCATGCTATTGGCAAATCCTCACCTTCCTTGGTCGGATTTATATTTATGGTACGAAGCGCAACTGATTGGCCCAGAAATTAACGCTTACGGAGCGACTCTCGTGGGATTTCCTGTATTAACGATCGCCTTTAATGACAACTTGGGATGGACTCATACTGTCAACACTCACGATGGCTGGGATGCCTACGAATTGCCCCTCGCTAACGATGGCTATCGCTTCGATGGCGAAGTCCGAAATTTTGACAGGGAAGAGAAGGTTTTAAAAGTCAAAGAAAAGAATGGAAATTTGCGATCGGAATCTCTAGTCGTGCGGCGTTCTGTTCACGGGCCGATTATCACAGAAAAACAGGGCAAAGCGATCGCCCTGCGCGTTGTCGGGCTCGATAAACCAGGAGCCCTTCAGCAGTGGTGGGATATGGCACGATCCAATAATTTTTCTGAATTTGAAGCCACTTTAAAGCGCTTGGAAATTCCCATGTTTACCGTCATGTATGCCGATCGAGAGGGGCATATCATGCACTTGTTTAACGGTCAAGTCCCCATACGCAAAAAAGGAGATTTTAAATATTGGTCAGGCACGATCGCAGGCAATACGTCAGAGACTTTGTGGACCAAAAATCATCCCTATGCGGATTTGCCGCGCGTTGTCGATCCGCCCAGCGGTTGGTTGCAAAATACCAACGATCCTCCTTGGACGACGACGTTTCCCAACGCGATCGCACCGGATAATTATCCCGCCTACATGGCACCGCGCGGCCCGATGGATTTGCGATCGCAGCGATCGGTAAAAATGCTCTTAGAAGATGAGAAAATCTCTTTCGATGAATTGATGCAATACAAACATTCTACTCAGGTAGAACTCGCCGATCGCCTCCTCGATGATTTAATTCCCGTCGCACGCCAAGGCAGTGCTCAAGCGCGTCGCGCTGCAGAAGTTCTCGCCAATTGGGATCGCAAAGTCGATGCTAACAGTCGCGGTGCGGTGCTGTTTGCCTTTTGGAAAAAAGCGATGGATGACGATAAGTTATTCGCTAAACCTTGGAGCGAAGATGCGCCGCTAACGACGCCAGACGGGTTGGCAAATCCTGCGGAGGCGGTGCGGGTGCTGTCCGCGACAGCAACCAAAGTTGAGGCGACTTATGGTGCGTTAGATGTGGCATGGGGGGAAGTCTTCCGATTGCCTGGGGAAGCGAATCTGCCGGCAAATGGAGCTGACGGTGCTTTGGGTGTATTTCGCTCAGTATGGTTCGCTCCTGGGAAAGACGATCGCTTATCTGCGGTTGCGGGCGATTCTTTTGTCGCTGCGATCGAGTTCTCGAATCCCGTGAAAGCGATGGCGCTAAACAGTTACGGCAACGCCACTCAACCTGGTTCGCCCCACGCCCGCGATCAGTTGCAGCTCTTTGCTCGCAAGGAATTGCGCCCTGTATGGCGATCGCGATCGGAAATTGAAGCTCACCTGAGTTCGCGCCAGAAACTATAGCAGAAGACAGAAGGCAGAAGTTAAAAGACTTCTGTGCGCCGTTTCCCCTTGATATCAAATCCGGTAGCATCCGAATTATTCCTCTCTGTATTCTCTCCCTCTGCGTTCTCTGCGCCCTCTGCGGTTAAATCATTCCGATCCAACCGGAAACGATATTATCCATCGCGCAACAGCCGGCAAGCATACCCACCGACGGCAACGAGCAATAAGCCCAGCGAGGAGATAGCGTATAACAAAGCCATGCCAGCACCCGCACCTGTCCCCAGAATTGGGCCAAAAATAGCTGCTAAAAAACCGGACGGTTGCATGGCGGGTTCAAAGACGCGATCGGCAAGTGGCCCTGCGATCAATAAACCGATCGCGGACGCCAATTGCACGATAACTGCTCTGGTAGCAAAAACACGCCCCTGTACTTCAGGTGCGACTTTCGCCAGCCAAATCGCCTCGTTGGAACTGCCGAGGATGGGGAAATTGAAAGACGAACAAAATTGAGCGGGAATCCAGATAGAAAGGGCCTGGCCGAAAGCAAAGACTATTTTACTCAAGCCCGCGCCTGCCATGCCCAGCAGATAGCCCTGGATTCGGCGTTTGGGGCCGCCCCAAATACTGACGATCGATGCTCCTAAAACGCCGCCTGCGCCGGCGGCTGAAAGGATAGTACCGAGGATTTTGGCATTGTTGCCGGTGCGTGCCAGAATCATCGGTGAGTAGAGGGCCGCGCCGATGTCGTGAGCAAACCAGAATAGCGAAACGGACACCAGCAAGGCAAGCAGGCTGGGACGCTCGACGATGTAGCGGAATCCGAAGCTGAGTTCTTGCCATAGGTGAAAGCGAGTCGGCTGGGGATTGGAGGCGATATTGCTCCGCAACGCTGGCGCGATCGCGGGCTGGGGTATTTTGACAGATACTAGGGTGGCGATCGCGATTGTAAAAGTTGCCAGGTCGATCGTAAAAATCCCGCCGGGCCCGATCGCAGAATAGAGAATCCCCGCCAGCGTCGGAGCAATAATACTCGCACCGTAATTTGCCAAAAAACTTAAACTGCTAGCGCGACTGTAATGCTTTTCTGGCATCATTGTGGCGATCGCTGCTGAGTAAGCTAACTGCTGAATTTGGTCAAAAATTCCGTTAACCGCAGCCGCTACATATATATGCCATATTTGTAAGTTGTGGCTGATATAAAGTAATAGGATAGCGAGCGTTAACAAAGCTGAAACCGCATCACCACTCGCCATCAAAAATTTTCGATTTCCGCGATCGACCAGAATGCCAGCAACCGGAGCGAGCAAGATGCGCGGCAATTGAGTAAAAAACATCAACAAAGCCAAAGCTGTCGCTTGACTGGTAGAGTCCCAAATCCAAATAGTCAGCGCAAACGCGGACATAGCGCTGCCAATCATCGAAGCAGTTTGTCCGAGCCAGAGTTGAATAAATTTTTGCATTAAAGAAGCGATTGATAGGATTTAAAATTGAGAGAATCGGGGTTTTTAGGCAGGAGAATGACCGAAAGCATCCAGGATACAAGCCCCCGGATTCATTCCTTCGCAGACTCAGGACGGAGAAATAAAAAACCTGTATCCGAGAAACTTGCCCCCCGAATTTATCCGTGGGGTCAATGCTTCAATCGAAAATCTAAAATCGAAAATCTAAAATCGATTGACACCCGCATAAAATCCCACGCCACTCGCATTAAAACCAAGGCCATTGCTGGCTAAGGGGAGATAATTCTTCATATTGCTGTCTCGCCTCCTTGCGGTAAAATTTCACCAAATGCCGCTGTCGCCACATCAGTACGCCCGTAACAAACAGTACGATCGCTGCTAATCCTGCGATCGTGTGTACCAGCCGCAAGTAAATTCCGCCATAGCTGCCAATATGTAGCGGATAAAGCGAGTTGAGAATTCGATTTGCGACAGAAGCTGAATTTACGCTGTCAGCCTGCAATATTTCGCCACTGTATTGGTCGAGATAAATGGTGCTAACCCCGTTTGGATGCGGCTCGTTGGGAAATTTTTTCCGTACTTTAAAAATTGCTTCCGGCGTCAAAGGCAGAGAAATAAAAGTGGTTTTAGCTTCTGGCCAAACGGTATTAACTTGGTGTAAGATTTCGTCAAGGTTTTGCCTTGAACGGCTAGAGTGGGGATGAGAAGTCAAGGCTGGCTGTGGCTTTTCATTGGTTAGCCAATACAATGTCGATTCAACCGGCGCGTAAAAAATTATCGCTGTGCCTGTAGCGGAGATGAGTATGAGAAAAGCGACCGATACAATGCCAGAAACGTTATGTAAATCAAATACAGTCCGCTGCCAGTGAGCTTTCCAATTAATCGAAAATCCGCGAGCCAAATTGCGCCAACCAGTCCACAGCACCAAACCAGTAAAAGTTAGTCCTAGCATTACTAGACCGCAAATCCCTACAACAAGATGACCAAATTCTCCTCCAGCTAATTCCGCGTGTAACGTAAAAATAAAACCTGTAAAAGTTTCTTTCTTAAGGCGCGCACCCTTAATTTTTCCGCTGTAAGGATTGACATAAACGTTAACTACTTCCTCACTCTTTGACAGCATCGAAACTTGGCAAACTTCCTTCGCTTTTCGGGGCAGCAAGATACTAAGAGCTTGATTTTGCGGATAAGCTTTTTCGACAATTTGCAGGACATTTTCCAGCGGTATTCGTTCGGCTTGAGGAATTACTTGCAGGAGTTGGGGATTGAACAACCGCTCGATTTCAGGCCCGAAAACCAGTAAGCTGCCCGTTAAAGCAATTACTGCTAGAAATATTCCTACTACCAACCCCAAATACAAGTGCAGTTTGAATGCGAGTTTGCGGAACTTCATCTCTAGATTTTTCTCAAAGCCGTTAACTGTTATCATTAAGGTAAAACCGGTAGTCCGACAGGGAATGAATTCCCTGTCTCAAAGCTAAAGTCCTCTTAAGAGGACTGAGAAAAACACTTTTCAACTCATTAGTCCTCTTTTAGAGGACTTTAGCTATTAGACAGGGGTTTCAACCCCTGGCGGACTGGCGGACTAGCGGGTGGCCGCGAGGACTGGCAGACTAACAGCTTAAATTGACACCAATGGGTTCTTGGAGTGTCCCTACGGGGGATATTGAATCTACTTCATAAACCTGCAATCTGTAATTACCAGTTAAGGCGGTAATTAACACTGAGAGTCAAACCTCTGCCTGCATAATTAGAGCTGTCCGATCCAAATCCAGCTAAGTATTGGGAGATCACGGGAAAATATTGATTATTCAATAAATTCTCGACTTTGATTTGTAGCAGCCCAGAGCCAATTTTAACCGCGCTGACGTAATCCAGTGTGAGATAGCTGCTAATCAGGCCGCCATCCGAGCCGTCTTTGAAGGCTTGATCGCGATTTCCAGAATATAATAACTGTAACCGATTGTTCCATCCCGGCAAAGTTTCGTTTTGAACATAAGCTGTTAGCTTGAGGGGTGGAATTCTGCTGCTATCGAGGGCGATGTAACGGTTGTCCTCCTCATATTCGCCATGAAGATAGGTAGCAGTCCCGCCGATCGACCATGCTCGTGCAGGTTGCCAATCCACAGTCCCTTCTAAGCCGTAAATGCGTTCTGGGGCGCGGATTAGTTCCAGGCGACCTGTGTTGCCAACTGGTTGAAAACTGATTCCTAGATCGGAGGTATTGTAAAAAGCGGCAAGCGACATTTGCACGGATCGCCACCCTCCTCGAATGCCAATTTCGTAGCTGTTGACTTTTTGCGGTTGAGTTACTTCTAACGAAGATTCAATTCCCACAAAATCGTCGGGGGGTTGGCGGAGAATGCGGCCGAAATCTGGAACTGAGAAACCTTGAGAAAAGTTGCCAAATACGTTGAAGGTGTCATTAATTTTATAGACAGCCCCTGTATTAAATAGGGTGGCGTTAAATTTGCGATCGCCTCCTTCGATCTGGCGATCGTTAAAAGTGGTATAATCATTGACGTTTAACCCGACGCGTTCGTGACGTATCCCCCCACTTAGAATCACGATATCGTCAATATTCCATTCCAATTGACCGAAAAAGCCAAGGCTGTTGTAAGTGTAAGGAGGGACGAAAGGACGCTCGGAAATTTTCCGGTAAACCCTGCCACCACTTGCGTCAACTCTCTCTGGGTCGTACAGGTCGAAACGCTGTTTGCTATCTTCAGTAACATAGTCAGAACCCCAAGTTAATCGAAGATTTTCGGCACTGGATAAAGGAGTGGTGACCGCAAGCCTTCCTCCTATTTGTTCGTTCTCGGCTCGCGAACGAGCAACGCCGACAAACGGGCCAAAGAAATCGGACGTGCGAAAATCAGAGGGAACACTTACATTGGAATTCGTTCGATAGTAAATTTGACTTTGAAGGCTGCTGCCAAAAAGGTTTTGGTTGGTGTAACTGAGGTTGAGCTGTGTACTTTTATTTCCCGGTGTTTCCCCGTCAATATCCAAATCTCCGGTTCGGATGGCGCGGGCTTTTTGCCGTCCTTCCTGGTCGTCAACACTAAAGTCGGGAATCACATTGGGATCTTGGGTTTCCCGATAGTGATTGACAGTTAGTTGCAGCCGCTGGTTGGTGTCCAAATCTACCCCGACTTTGCCCATCACGTTGAAGAGGGTGCTGCTATCTCCGCCGAGTTCAAAATAGGGAATGCGCGAGCCTTTGGCATCGTAAAAAGCTCCACTTCTAGAGAGCGAGACAGTGCCCGTCAGATCGACATTGCCCGATCGGCCAGAAACCGTCTGCTGAGCGTTAAAGCTTAGAGCATCATCCGTGTTTGTTAAACCGCTACTGACGCCCACTTCAGTAACAGCACTTAGCCTTTCCTCAGTTGGCCGACGAGTAATAATATTAACCACGCCACCTGTAGCCTGAGCGCCGTAGATTGCGGTAGACCCCCGCACTACTTCAATGCGCTCGATCGCGCTAGGATCGATGTTTCTAAATTCTCTGCCAAACGATTGAAGATTGGTCGTTTGTGGCACGCCGTCAATCAGAACGGAAACGTCCCTACCCCGCAAAGTTTGTCCATAAGTGGCAGTCAATTGAGTCGGGGGCGCGAAACCGGGAACTTGATTTGCCAGAGCTTCCCCGATATTTCTTGATTGCCCTACCTGCTGCTGAAGTTCTTCGGAGTCTACCACCGTTATAGAGCGTGGCACGTTGGTCACTCTTTCTGCGGTTCGTGTTGCAGTGACGACGATTTCAATCGGGTCTCTCCCCGCCTGTGGCGTCCCAGGTGGCTGCGCTGTCGGCGGCAAGGGTGATCCGGGCGTCCCAGGTGGCTGTGCTGTCGGCGGCAAGGGTGATTCGGGTGTCCCAGGTGGCTGCGCTGTCGGCGGCAAGGATTCTCCGGGTGTTCCAGGTGGCTGCGCTGTCGGCGGTAAAGGTTCTGCAGGTATCTCTACCGGCTGCCCTGTCTGTGGGAAGGGTGCTGCAGGTGCCCCCGGCCGCTGTGTTGTAGGAGCAGGTGCCCCCGGGCGAGCCGTCATCTCCGAGGTGGGTTTTAAACTGAGAATCAGACCTGCAGCATTAGGAATCACCCGTGCCACTGGTTGACCCCTCTCGCCAACGACTTTGATTCGGATGCTGTTGTTATCTAAAGGAGTAACGGTGACAGAAGCAATTCCGGCTGCAGGCTTGTCTTGACGAAACTCATTTCCCCCCGGTAATCGCAGTTGAGCGGTGATGACATCAGCTTGTAAAGTTTCGCCAAAGCTGGCGCTGAAGACTTGCAGGGGTCTTCCATCTTCAGTATCTAGGATGATTTCAATGCCTTCTGACGTGGGGTTGAGGCGAACGCCCGTCACCTGCGCGATGTTGGAAGCGCACGCCGACTGAGCGACTACCGCCGACACGACTCCTGCCAGCCCAAGGCTACTTAGTAATTTCTGCGATCTGTTCATTACTCTTAAATCAACAATTAATGGAACTTCGGATATGTGGTTTGCGTTGCTTGCACAACATGATTTGTGGCAGCGTTGCTGCTCTTCTCTGGTTCCTGAAACTGACCTGCGGAAGATGCGGCCCTGTTGTCGGGCGCAGTTCGCTCCGATGCTCCCGTCGCTAGTGGCATTTGTCTGGGAATACAGCAGGCGCGTGAGGGCGAAATCCTCAGTCCGGTGGCGCTCTGGACGATCGCCCACGGTGGGCATTTTCCTCGGTTAAAGGAAGTAGTCGCTGGACGCTTAATGAGAAAGTGACTTAATTAGATAACAGAGCACTCACATCTGTCAAGAGTTAACTAATGAAAACTTATTGCATCTTAAGATAGGGGGTCAGACCCCTCTAGCTAGTTAGACACCACTTGCCTATTATGGTTTTGGCAAGGGCTAGACAAACGATCGCCTAAAATGCTATGGCAAGAGTTAGAAAAGATTGTCATATAGGAAACGATTGTAGTCAATAAATATTTCAACTACTCTTGACAATAAATATCATCTAGCATAGGATACTTAAAGTCGATAGCGGTAAAGCCCCTGAAGCTGATCTCGAAGCTGGCTCGGACTGAAATCGCCCCGGAGCCATTGTCGAACAGCGCGATCGACAACAAAACGTGAAAAAAAGCGCTAATACCCGAATTGAAGACTCAAACGCGCTGATGGGAGACTCGTAACGTCCGAAAGCTATTCACAGAAAGTCTATGTGGAAAGAATTTGGCGGAACTGGTTGGCGTACTGCAAACAAGATTTATTAGGTAAAAAGAATCATCGATGAGTGACGCAAGCATTAAGGGAAACCAACTCACCGAAAGTTGTACAAATTTAGTAGAACTCCTACAAAACAGAGCACTACACCAACCAGAGCAGAAATATACATTTCTGTTAGACGGAAAAACTGAAACCGCCAGTTTGACTTATCGAGAGTTAGATGCGATCGCCCGATCGCACGCCGCGCGACTTCAGACATTGGGAGTCACTGGCGAACGAGCCTTACTGCTTTTCCCGCCAGGATTGGACTATCTAGCCGCCTTTTTCGGATGCTTGTACGCCAAAGTTATCGCCGTTCCCCTCTATCCACCGAAGCTGAAACGGAATTTAGCGAAAATAAGTGCGATCGCCAAAGACGCAGGAGCAACAATTGCGATCGCACCCGCGCGACACCTGGAAAATTTAGAGCAGCTATGCGAGCAAGCGCCGGAACTCAAAGGGCTGCACTGGCTGAGTGCAGAAGCGCTTTCGGATGACGGCGAAAAGTGGCAGCAGCCACCCATCCATCCCGACGAAGTAGCTTATCTTCAGTACACTTCCGGCTCAACCTCCACCCCCAAAGGCGTAATGGTGAGCCACGCAAACGTTTTGTACAACATCGAATACATTCACCGAGGCTTTGACCACGATGCCGAAAGCGTTGCGGTAACGTGGCTTCCCCCGTTTCACGACATGGGGTTAATTGACGGATTGCTCAAACCTTTGTATCTGGGAATTCCCTCTTACTTCATGCCGCCAGCGGCTTTTATTCAGAACCCGATGTGCTGGTTGGAAGCGATTTCGCGCTACAAAGCTACCCACAGCGGCGGGCCAAATTTTGCTTACGACTTGTGTGCTAGCAAAATCAGCAAAATGTTGCTAGCACAATTTGAGGATGATGATTGTGGGGTAGGCGTCGGGCCTGCTGTGAAAATACACGGGACGGGCGGGACGCCCATCCCACAAAACAATCAAAATCATCCCGCTATTATGCAGCGCAAAATCTTGGGCGATGGCCAAAAAATGCTCGACTTGAGTAGTTGGCGCGTGGCCTATAACGGTGCAGAACCCATCCACAAAGAAACCCTAGAGCGATTTACCAAAGCTTTTGAGCCCTGCGGTTTTCAGGCGGATGCCTTTTGTCCTGCTTACGGAATGGCAGAAACCACGCTAAAAATTGCCACGGTTCGCAGCGGGACAACACCGACTTTCTTAGCTGTTGACGCTGGGGCGCTGGAAAATAATCACATTGTAGAAGTTGTCGAAGGCGAGGGGGGCGCGAGAACTTTAGTCGGCTGCGGTTTCCCTGAATTTGGCACTAAAGTTGCGATCGTCAATCCCGAAACTCTGACACAATGCCAGCCGCAGGAAGTCGGAGAAATTTGGGTAGCTGGCGAAACAGTGGCGCGAGGCTATTGGAATCGCCCAGAAGAAACAGAAAAAACCTTCCAAGCATATCTTTCAGATACGGGCGAAGGGCCATTTTTGCGAACAGGAGATTTAGGCTTTTTACGCGACGGAGAACTGTTTATTACAGGGCGACTCAAAGATTTAATTATCATCCGAGGTCGCAATCTTTACCCCCAAGATATAGAAAGAACAGCAGAACGCAGCCATCCCAGTTTGCGGCCAGGGGCGATCGCGGCATTCTCGGTGGAAGTCGCAGGCGAAGAACAGCTCGTTATCGTGCAAGAATTACAATCTCGCAAAGCACCGGATAATGTCGAGGAAATTATCAGCGCCATCCGTTCCAGCATTGCTCAAGAATCAGAAGTGCAAGTTTATGGAGTAGTGCTGATTAAGCCCGGAAGCATTCCGAAAACGACCAGCGGTAAAATTCAACGTCGCGCCGCCTATGCTGACTTTCTAGCTGACAATTTGGAAGTGGTCGCCAGTAGCATTTTAGAGTTAGCTGATTTTGGTGAAATAGAGAATCGCCTCACGCGAGAAATTCTGCTTAAATCAGAGTTAGAAGAACGGCAGTCGCTGCTTGAAGCTTACCTTTGGCAGCAGGTAAACCGCCGGGGAATGAATTCCCCGGCTAATAGCCAAAGTCGGCTAAAGCCGACTGAAATCGATCGACCTCTCAGTAGCTTTGGACTAGATTCTTTAAGAATTTTTGAGTTAAAAAATCAGATAGAGAGCGACTTTGGCGTTACTGTATCGGTTGCCGATTTGTTTGAAGATAGGAGCATTGCTCGACTAGCAGTGCAAATTCTAGAGCAACTGACAGGAAATACCAAAGCAGTCGTCCCAAGGCCAGTTTCTCGCCTACAAAATATTCCCCTGTCTTTTGCCCAAGAGCGCTTGTGGTTCTTCGACCAATTGGAACCCGGAAACCCATTCTATAACCTCTGCGGTGAAGTTCAGATCACAGGACAGCTCTATGCAGAAACACTTAGGCAAAGTATTGAGAAAATTATCGAGCGACACGAGATTTTAAGAACTGCGTTTGGTGGTGGCAAAAAAGAACAGATACAAGTTATTTTTGATGCGAAAACTTTCCCATTACCCCTGATAGATTTGAGCCATTTTCCCCCTGCGGAACGCGAGAAAAAAGCGCAAGAAATGTCGGCGGAAGAAGCACAGTTGCCCTTTGATTTAACTCAACCCAATCTGCTCCGTGCCAAACTTCTGCGCCTATCGGAAACAGAACATACCCTGCTTTTATCTGCCCACCATATCATTTTTGATGGGCTGTCTTTGGGCGTATTTTTACGGGAATTAGCGGCATTTTATGAAGAATTTACTAATAATAATTTAGCCACCATTCCACCTCTGCCAATTCAGTATGCAGACTTTGCCACTTGGCAGCGCCAACAAATGCAGGGAGAAATATTAGAAACTCAACTTACTTACTGGAAGCAGCAGTTAAGTCGCAGCGCAGCGGTTCTAAATTTACCAACAGACTTTTCTCGTCCCGCTGTTCAAAGTTACAAGGGAGGTCGGCAATTATTTGAATTGCCAGAGCACTTAACCGAGGCAATTAGGCAATTGAGTCGCAGTGAAAAAACTACTTTCTTTATGACATTGCTGGCAGCATTCAAAACACTGCTTTACCGCTACACAGGGCAAGAAGATATCCTCGTCGGTTCACCAATTGCCAGCCGCAACAGCAGCGAAACCGAATCATTAATTGGATTTTTTGTCAATACTTTAGTCCTGCGGACTGACATAAATGGAAATCCCACTTTTCGAGATTTGCTGAGTCGAGTGCGAGAGGTTGCATTAGGTGCTTACGCGCATCAAGATGTACCGTTTGAGAAGTTGGTTGAAGAATTGCAGCCGAATCGAGATTTAAGTCACTCGCCTTTATTTCAGGTGATGTTTGCCTTTCAAAATGCCTCTGAATTTGCCTTAGAATTGCCGGATTTAAGCTTGAACTGCCAACAGATTCACAGCGGTACAGCAAATTTCGATTTAACCCTGGAATTAGAAGCCACAGCAACAGGTATTAGAGGCTGGTTTGAGTACAGCCTAGACTTATTTGAAGCGGCTACGATCGCGCGAATGGCAGGACACTTTCAGAACTTATTAGAAGGCATCGTTGCGAATCCCTCCGCGCGTCTATCCGATTTGCCCCTGCTTGCAGAAACAGAACGCCAGCAACTTCTATTTGAGTGGAATAACACTGAGATAAAATACTCCCAAAATGAGTGCGTTCACCGTTTGTTTGAAGCGCAGGCTGCGAAAACCCCTGATGCGGTTGCGGTGCGATTTGAATGCCAAAGTTTGACTTACCAAGAATTAAATAATCGCGCGAATCAACTTGCCCATTACTTGCACTCCTTCGGCGTAAAACCCGATGCGATAGTCGGCGTTTATATGGAGCGATCGCTCGATGCGATCGTCGGAATCTTAGGCGTATTAAAAGCAGGCGGCGCTTATTTGCCCCTCGATCCGCATTATTCCAAAGAACGTCTTAATTTTATGTTAGAAGACGCTGGAGTTCGCGTATTGCTAACGCAAGCAAAATTAGCCACCGACTTGCTAGTCCCCAATATTTCCGCGATTTGCTTGGATGCAGAATGGGAGATAATTTATCAACAAAATCAGTCAAATCCTGATAGCGCCGTTTCGCCAGAAAACCTCGCTTATATCATCTATACATCCGGGTCTACCGGCCAGCCAAAAGGAGTGATGGTGCAGCATCAATCTTTGGCAAATTATACGCAGGCTGCAAGTGTAGAATATGGCATCGAACCAGGCGATCGCGTTCTCCAATTTGCTTCCCTCAGCTTCGACGCCAGCGCCGAAGAAATCTATCCCTGTTTAACGCGAGGCGCAACTTTGGTACTGCGCGGAAATTCCATGTTAGACAGCATTTCTTCCTTCCTGAAAAAGTGCCGGGAATGGGAAATCACTGTATTGGATTTGCCGACAGCTTACTGGCGCGAATTAACTGCCAGACTCAGCGCCGAAAAATCCGAATTTCCCCCGTCAGTGCGCTTGACAATTATTGGCGGAGAAACCGCACTTTCAGCATCCCTGAATCAGTGGCAAAAATGCGTATCAGAAAAAGTCCGGCTAGTCAATACTTACGGCCCCACAGAAACAACCATTGTCGCCACGTGGTGCGACACTCTCCCCTCTTCCTCCTCCTCTTCTCTCCCCTCTGCGCCCTCTGCGCCCTCTGCGGTTAAAAACTCCCCAAAATCGCTACCAATTGGACGCCCAATTCCAAATGCCCGCACCTATGTACTTGATGCTAATTTGCAACCAGTTCCCATCGGAGTCCCCGGCGAACTTTATATCGGAGGTGCGGGCGTTGCCAGAGGCTATCTCAACCGTTCAGATCTGAATCGAGAAAAATTTATTCCCGATCCTTTTAGCAGCAAACAAGGCGATCGCCTTTACAAAACAGGCGATTTAGTCCGCTATCTCCCCGACGGGAATTTAGAATTTCTCGATCGCACAGATCGTCAAGTGAAAATTCGCGGTTTCCGCATAGAGTTAGGAGAAATCGAATCCACACTCAGCCAACATCCAGACGTGCAAGAAGCAGTCATTCTCGCGCGAGAGGAAGATTCAGGCGAAAAGCGCTTAGTTGCTTACCTCGTTTTAAACTCAGCACTCAGCATTGGCAACTCTGCACTGATTAAAAATCTGCGTTCTTTTCTCCGGGAACAACTGCCCGATTATATGGTTCCTGCTAGTTTCATGTTTTTGGAATCGATGCCACTGACACCAAACGGCAAGGTAGATTTTAAGGCACTTCCCGCACCGGAAACCAACAGTTTAGAGGCAGATTTTATCGCTCCTGATACTTTAGAAGAACAAGTATTAGCGGAGATTTGGGTGGAGGTTCTGGGTTTAAAACAGGTGGGAATTAATGACAATTTCTTTGAGTTGGGAGGTCACTCTTTGCTGGCAACTCAACTGATTGCCAAGGTGCGCGATCGCTTTCAAGTTGAGCTATCGCTGCGCTGTCTGTTTCAATCCCCCACTGTCGCCAGTTTGGCAGTTGCGATCGCACAAGCTAAGAGCCAGCAGTCGCCCGAACCCCTGATTTCACTGCCCGCGATCGCCCCCGATCCTCAAAATCGCTATCAACCATTTCCGCTCAACGAAATGCAGCAGGCGTACTGGATCGGCAGAAATAGCTTTTTTGAAATGGGCAATGTTGCCATTCACGGCTATGTAGAAATTGAGAGCGACGAGTTAGATTTAGAGCGGTTTAGCCTCGCGTGGCAGCGAGTTGTAGAGCGTCACGATATGCTGCGGGCGATCGTACTTCCGAACGGACAGCAGCAAATTCTGGAAAACGTGCCCGCTTATAAAATTGAGGTTTTGGATTTGCGATCGCTCGATTCAAAAGTTGCCGGCGAACAACTCGAAGCAATTCGCGATCGCCTTTCTCACCAAGTGCTGCCGCTCGATCGCTGGCCGCTATTCGAGATTTGCGCTTCGCAAATAAGCGATCGCCGCATCCGGCTCCACATCAGCATTGACGCCTTGTGCATAGACGGCTGGAGTTTTCAAATTTTGTTTGGCGATTTGGTAAAGTTTTACCGCAATCCCCATACTGCGATCGCACCCTTGCAACTGTCTTTCCGCGATTGCGTGTTAGCTGCGATCGCCTTAGAAAACTCCCCATTTTACCAGCAATCCTTAGATTACTGGCGCACTCGCCTCAAAACCCTGCCACCAGCGCCGGAATTGCCCCTCGCCAAACAGCCGAATTCCTTAACGCAGCCGCGATTTAAACGCTGGAGCGATCGCTTAGATTTCTCAACTTGGCAGCGCCTCAAAACGCGCACAGCTCGCGCCAGCCTCACTCCTACGGGTTTATTGCTAGCTGCCTATGCCGAGGTTCTCTCCCTGTGGAGCAAAACGCCTCGGTTTACCCTCAACGTGCCGCGCTTTAATCGCCTTCCCCTGCACCCTCAAGTTGAGGAAATTATCGGAGAATTTGCCTCATTTACTCTGTTAGAAATAGACAACTCAAAGCCAGAAAGTTTTGAAGTACGAGCCAAGCGACTACAACAACAACTTTGGCAAGATTTAGAACACCAATATGTCAGCGGCGTGCGCGTTTTGCGAGAACTCGCCCAAGCGCAAGGGACAACCGCAGCGCTGATGCCAGTTGTATTTACGATCGATCCGCAAAACGCGCCTGGGGAAGATTCCTCTATCTTTTCTCTCATTCAAGAATTGGGAGAACTGGTGCACATCATCGGTCAAACGCCACAAGTTTGGATCGACGCGCAATTTACCGAAACTGCTGACGGGCTTTCTTTTAGCTGGGATGCGGTGGAAGAACTCTTCCCGCCAGGGATGATTGACGATATGTTTGAGGCCTACTGTCGCCTATTGCAACACCTCGCCAATGAAGAGGAAACTTGGCAGAAAACGGTGCAGTTTCAGCAAGCCTTTACTAACAGCATTGAGGCACCTATTCCCGATGTATTGCTGCACGAATTGTTTGCTGAGAAAGTCGCGTCGCGATCGCACGAACCCGCCATCATTACTTCAACGCGCACTCTGAGTTATCAAGAATTGTATCTGCGATCGAATCAAGTCGGTCATCGATTGCGAAATCTCGGAGTTCGCCCTAATCAATTGATTGCCGTCGTCATGGAGAAAGGATGGGAGCAAATCGTCGCTGTTTTGGGAATTCTAGCCTCTGGAGCCGCTTATTTACCCATTGATGCGGCGCTGCCAAAAGAGCGGCTGTGGTATTTGCTGGAAAATGGCGAAGTTCAATTTGTACTAACGCAATCTTGCTTAGATCGAAGCTTAGAATGGCCCGAAACTGTGCGGCGAATTTGCCTCGATACCGACGAATTGGCAACAGAAAGTGACAAACCTTTAGAAACAGTACAGGAACCGGAAGATTTAGCTTATGTGATTTATACTTCCGGTTCAACTGGCTTGCCGAAAGGCGTGGCGATCGCGCACCGAGGTGTAGTCAATGCGATCGCTCAGACCAATCAAGTGTTTAATGTGACCGAGGGCGATCGCGCGATCGCAGTCACCGCACTGCACCACGATATGTCGGTTTACGATATCTTCGGCATCCTAGCGGCCGGGGGCGCGATCGTCATTCCCGATGCCGCACAACGGCTAGACCCCGCTCACTGGAATGAATTGATGGTAAAAGAGCGCGTCACCATTTGGAACTCGGTTCCCCCGATGATGGAAATGCTGCTCGATTACGCTGCCGGACGTTCTGAGGTGTTGCCGGAGTGCTTGCGCTGGGCGTTTCTCGGCGGAGATTGGATTCCAGTAACGCTGCCTGAGAGGTTAAGGGCGATCGTCCAAGAATGTCGCGTTGTCAGCGTCGGCGGGCCAACCGAAACTACCCTTTGGAATATTTGGTATCCGGTAGAAACTGTTGATTCTTCTTGGAAAAGCATTCCCTACGGCAAGCCGATCGCTAACACCCGCTATTACATTTTGAATGAAAGGCTGGAAGACTGTCCCGTCTGGGTTGCCGGCGAGATGTGCTGTGCGGGAGTTGGGCTGACAAAAGGATACTGGCGGAATGAAGAAAAAACTCGCGCCACTTGCCTCACGCACCCCGTCACGGGCGATCGCTTGTACCGAACGGGAGATTTAGGGCGCTTCCTCCCTGACGGCAATATCGAATTTTTAGGGCGAGAAGATTTCCGCCTTAAAATTCGAGGATTCCGCATCGAAGCAGGAGAAATTGAAGCTGCTTTGAACGAACACCCAGCAGTCAAAGCATCCATTGTCACCGCATTCGGAGAAAATCACAGTCAAAAACGCTTAGTAGCATATATCGTTCCCCAACAAAATGCTGTCCTTGCGGTTGAAGAATTGCGACAATTTCTGAGTGAAAATCTGCCCGATTATATGGTGCCGTCTGCATTTATAGTTCTGGACGCGCTGCCGCTTTCGGCGAACGGCAAAGTTAACCGCAAGGCACTGCCTGAACCGGATGCCGCAATTCCCGAAGCAAAGATTTTTGTCGCACCGCGCACCCCGATTGAGGCAATGTTAGCGAGAATTTGCTGTGAGGTTCTCGGTATCGAACAGTTAAGCATTACCGATAACTTTTTTGAACTAGGAGGAAATTCGCTGCTGGCAATTCAATTAGCAGCAAAGGTACGAGAATCTTGTCACCTAGAATTGCCTTTGTGCGATATTTTTGCAGGGCGATCGCTCGCCGTACTTGCAGAAAAGATTGCTGAAGCCAAAAACAAAAACGCGACAGTTGAAGAACCCGCGATCGCGCCCGTTTCGCGATCGGCATACCGCATGAAACTCTCCTCTTTGCGCTAACCACAAATCAGTGATGAGTCATGAGTGAGCAGCCAATAATATCATGTCCGTTCGATTGACCGTTATTCCTGTAGGGGCGGGTTCACCAATATCTTTACTAAAAACGATAAATCTCGTAAACCCGCCCCGCCCAAGATATTACCTCATAACCAATCCCTAAATATCGGCTGCAATCCCAATTACCAATTACCAGTTACTAATCCAATGACGGTGCATTTTTCCGAAAAACCTCCAACAGATACTTGCGACTCTGCAAATACTGCGGAAGAAGAAGTATTTGCATTTCCCACCTCTTTTGCCCAGCAAAGACTGTGGTTTATTGACCAATTTGAACCGGGAAACCCTTTTTACAACCTTCCGGCGGCTGTGTTACTAAAAGGCAGGCTAAATGCAGTAGTGCTAGAACGAAGTTTCAAGGAAATTGTGCACCGTCACGAAGCTTTGCGGACGACATTTGCCACTGTAGACGGTCAACCCGTGCAGGTGGTTGGTCAGAAATTTAATTTCGGGCTGCAAGTTTTAGACCTGCAACAATTGCCAGAAATTCAACGAGAAGCGGAAGTAAAAAAACTAGCAGCAGCAGAAGCTAGTAAACCTTTTGACCTAACCAAAGGGCCGCTGTTGCGAGCTAGTTTGCTACAGTTAGATGCTGAGGAATATGTCTTGCTGCTGACGCTACACCACATTATTTTTGATGGCTGGTCAATCGGAGTCTTTCTGCAAGAATTAGCAGCACTTTACGAAGCGTTTGTGATGGCAAAACCATCCCCACTTCCCGAACTTTCCATCCAGTACGCCGATTTTGCTATTTGGCAGCGGGAATGGCTTGCGGGCGATTCCCTGCGGGATAGCTTCGCTTCACGCTTGCAAACTCAACTTAACTACTGGAAAAAGCAGCTCAGTGGCGCTCCCCCCTTGCTGGAATTGCCAGCCGATCGCCCCCGCCCCCCCGTGCAAACCTATCGGGGCGCGAAAGAATCATTCCTCATCCCGAAAACGCTAACGTCAGCCCTCAAAAAGCTCAGCCGCCAGGAAAATGCCACCCTGTTTATGACGCTGCTAGCAGCCTTTAAAACGTTGCTCTATCGCTATACAGGACAGGCAGATATCCCCGTTGGCTCTCCCATCGCCAACCGCAACAGATCGGAAATTCAAGGGCTAATCGGCTTTTTTGTCAATACTTTGGTATTGCGGACTGATTTGTCAGGCGATCGCACTTTTCGGCAATTGCTCGATCGCATTCGGGAGATGAGTTTAGAAGCTTACGCTCACCAGGATTTGCCGTTTGAGAAACTGGTTGAAGAGTTGCAACCCGATCGCAATTTGAGCTACAATCCACTGTTCCAAGTTGCTTTTGTTTTGCAAACTGCACCTGTTGCTGCGGAATCAATCGCCGGACTCAATCTCACTCTTTTAGATGTTGACAATCAGACAGCAAAAGTTGATTTAACGCTGCATTTAGAAGAAAAGCAGGAAGAAATTAGCGGTCAGTTTGAATACAGTACCGATTTATTTGATGCGGTAACTATTAGGCGGATGGCGGGGCATTTTCTCACGTTGCTGGAGGGCATAGCTGCCAACCCAGAGCGGCGGATTGAAGAGCTACCGTTGCTAGGGGAAAAAGAGCGGCATCAGTTGTTGGTAGAGTGGAATGACACCCGCGCCGATTATTCGAGCGATCGCTGCATTCATCAATTATTTGAAGCGCAGGTCGATCGAACTCCCGATGCCATTGCAGTCGTATTTGAAGACCAAAAACTCACCTACCGCGAGCTGAATGAACGAGCCAACCAACTCGCACATTACCTGCAAAAACTCGGCGTCAAGCCAGAAGTTTTGGTCGGAATTTGTGTCGAGCGATCGCTCAATACAATTGTTGGCATTCTCGGTATTCTCAAAGCTGGCGGCGCTTATGTTCCGCTCGATCCAGCCTACCCGCGCGATCGCCTTGCTTTTATACTCGAAGACGCGCAGGTAAATGTGCTGCTGACTGAGGAAAAGTTGTTGCCAACCCTTCCCAAATGCAGCGCCAAAATCCTTTGCCTCGATGCGGATCAAAGTGCTTTCTCCCAACACAGCAAAGAAAATCCCGCCAGCGCCACTACTGCCGAAAATCTCGCCTATATCATCTACACTTCTGGCTCAACTGGCATCCCCAAAGGCGTTTTAGTTCCTCACTCAAACGTCCTCCGCCTGTTTGCTGCTACCGAGTCGTGGTACAACTTCAACGAGCAAGATGTGTGGACGCTGTTTCACTCTTATGCTTTTGACTTCTCAGTCTGGGAAATATGGGGCGCTTTGCTATACGGCGGGCGACTCGCGATCGTGCCTTATTCAGTCAGCCGATCGCCCCAAGATTTTTACAGCTTGCTATGCAAAGAACGAGTCACAGTTCTCAACCAAACTCCTTCTGCATTTTACCAGTTGATAAAGACAGAAGAATCTGTCGGAATTGGCGAAGATTTAAGCCTGCGCTTAGTAATTTTTGGCGGGGAAGCTTTAGACTTGCAAAGCTTAAAACCTTGGTTCGATCGGCACGGCGATCGGCGCCCCCAACTTGTCAATATGTATGGGATTACAGAAACAACAGTCCACGTCACCTATCGGCCGCTGACTGCCGCTGATTTAAGTAAAAATGCCAGCCTTATTGGCCGTCCAATTCCTGACTTGCAAGTTTACCTGCTCGATCGCAACTGCCAACCTGTTCCCATCGGCATTCCTGGGGAAATTTACGTTGGTGGTGCTGGCGTCGCGCGGGGCTATCTCAATCAGCCAGAATTAACGGCCGATCGGTTTATTCCGAACCCCTTTAATGACCGTTTGAAAGCGCGGTTGTACAAATCGGGAGACTTAGCGCGCTACCTGCCGAATGGCGATATTGAATACTTGGGACGAATTGACCACCAAGTAAAAGTGCGCGGTTTCCGCATCGAATTGGGAGAAATTGAAGCAGCGCTAGGACAGCATCCAGATGTCGCCCAGGCTGTGGTTGTAGTGCGAGAAGATGTACCGGGCGATAAGCGCTTGGTAGCTTATATCATTGCTAACTCAGCAGCACAAAATAAGCATTCAATACTGATTCACGAACTGCGCTGCTTTCTGAAAGAAAAATTGCCGGAATACATGGTGCCTGCTGCTTTTGTGACGCTGGAATCGCTGCCTTTAACAAACAACGGCAAAGTCGATCGCAAGGCGCTTCCCGCACCCGATCGCGATCGCCCTGAACTCGAAGAGGCATTCGCCGCGCCAAGCACGGCTATTGAGAAAATCCTAGCGGAAATTTGGGCGCAAGTATTGGGGTTAGAACAAGTGGGAATTGACGACAATTTCTTTGAATTGGGCGGCGATTCTATCCTCAGCATTCAAGTAATTTCTCAAGCGAATCGAGCGGGGTTGCGACTTACACCAAAACAACTGTTTCAGCACCAAACTATTGCACAGTTAGCCACCGTCGCCGATACAACTGGGACCCCACAATCGGAACAGGGATTAATCACTGGCGAAGTTCCTCTGACACCGATTCAGCACTGGTTTTTTGAACAAAATCTCTCCGATCCACACCACTGGAATCAGGCGGTGCTTTTAGAGTTGCGGCAACCTCTCGAACCTGCATTAATTGAGTCAGTTTTGCAAGAATTGCTGAAGCACCACGACGCGCTGCGCCTGCGTTTTGCGCGAGGAGAATCTGGCTGGCTGCAGGAGTTCGCCAATCCCGACGAGGTTGCTCCGTTTACCTGCATTGATTTGTCGTCGCTACCTCCAGAGGAGCGAGAAGCCGCTTTCCAAACCGCCGCCGCTCAGTTGCAAGGCAGTTTGAATTTGTCAGAGGGGCCATTACTTCGCGCTGCCCTATTTGACTTGGGCAAACATCAGCCAAATCGCTTGTTATTGGCCATTCATCACTTAGCGGTTGATGGGGTTTCGTGGCGAATTTTAATTGAGGATTTTCAGACAGCTTATGGGCAAATAAGTTGCGGCAAAACAGTCAGACTCCCGCCCAAAACAACCTCATTTAAGCAGTGGGCAGAACGTTTGCATGACTGGGCGCGATCGCCCGAATTGCAGGAAGAGTTCGATTACTGGTTCGCCCTTTCTCACCAACCAACTTCTCGCTTGCCAATAGATTTCCCCACAGCAGCTAATTTAGTTGCATCTGAAAAGACAGTATCCGTTGCTTTGAGTGTTGAAGAAACAAAACTGCTCTTACAAGAAGTACCTGCAGCTTACCGCACGCAAATTAATGATGTCTTGCTAACTGCTTTAGGTCAAGCATTTGAACGCTGGACAGGCAATAACTCACTGTTAGTTGACTTAGAAGGTCACGGGCGCGAAGATATATTTGAAGGAGTAGATTTGTCGCGCACAATCGGCTGGTTCACAGCAGTTTTCCCCGTTTTGTTAAATTTAGAAAAACATTCCGATATAGGGGCTGCACTCAAATCAGTGAAAGAGCAGTTACGCGCAGTGCCAAATCGCGGTATTGGCTGCGGCGTCCTACGATATTTAAACCCAGAAATTTCTAAAAAAATGCACAAACTGCCGCAAGCTGAGGTAAGCTTTAATTATCTCGGACAGTTTGACCAAGTGCTGCCGAAATCTTCTTTATTAATGCTGTCCTCCGAGCCTAGTGGCCCCATTCGCAGCCCGCGCGGAAAGCGGCGTTACCTCCTAGAAATTAACGGATTTATTGCCAGCAACAAGCTGCAATTAGATTGGACGTACAGCGAAAACATTCACCGACGAGAAAGCATAGAAAATTTAGCAACGGGCTTTATAGAATCGCTGCGATCGCTAATTCAATACTGTCAGTCCCCCGACGCCGGCGGCTGCACTCCTTCTGACTTTGCAGAGTTTAAGTGGAGCCAGTGGAGCCAGGGCGATTTAGACAACATTACTGCAATTTTGGGAGAGCTGTAAGATGAGCAAAGGCAATATCGAAGATTTTTATCCCCTCTCCCCAGCGCAGCAGGGCATTCTCTTTCATTCCCTTTACCAGCCAGAATCGGGCGTATATTTCGGGCAACTGCTGTGCGTATTGCGCGGCGATCTCAATGTTTCTGCGTTGAGAAATAGTTGGCAAAAAGTTGTAGAGCGACATCCCATTTTGCGGACTTGTTTCGTGTGGGAAAATTTGAAACAACCCGTGCAAGCGGTGCGTAAACAGGCTGCATTATCTTGGCAGCAGATGGACTGGCGATCGCTCTCTGCATCGAAACAACAACAGCAGCTAGAAACGTTCCTAAAAGCCGATCGCGAGCAGGGCTTTGACTTGAGATCAGCTCCCTTAATTCGCATTGCACTGGCGCAGTTAGAAACAGATACTTTTCAGTTTATTTTGAGCCACCACCACTTAGTTTTAGATGGGTGGTCGCTTTCTATTGTTCTTGAGGAAGTTTTTGCATTTTATCAAGCCTTCTCCCAGGGCGAGGAATTCCACCTCAAACGCCCTCGCCCTTATCGGGATTACATCGCGTGGCTGCACCAGCAAGATTTATCTGCGGCTGAGTCATTTTGGCGGCAAACTCTCAAAGGTTTTGCAGCTCCAACTGCGATCGCCCGGAGCAATATTGTCGCGGGAAACCGTTTAGAAAGTAGTGGCGAACAGCAGGTGATATTTTCTGCAACAGCCACCGCCGCACTGCAATCTGCCGCGCGGCAGCATCAGCTAACATTAAATACCCTCGTACAGGCAGCTTGGGCGCTACTTTTGAGCCGATACAGCGGCGAGGAAGATGTGGTTTTTGGTACGGTTGTCTCCGGGCGACCGCCAGAGTTAATGGGTGCTGAATCGGTAGTGGGGCTGTTCGTAAATCCTCTGCCAGTGCGCGTAAAAATTGATCCACAGGATTCTATTTTATCCTGCTTGAAACAACTCCAAGCGCAACAAGTTGAGGCGCGGCAGTATGAGTACAGCCCCCTCGTTGAGGTGCAGGGGTGGAGCGAAGTTCCTCGGAGTTTGCCTCTATTTGAGAGTTTGGTCGTTTTTGAAAATTATCCTTCGGATGCTTCTTTGCAGGAGAAGATTCACAACTTAAAAGTAGAGAATATTCGCTCCTTGGAAACAACGAATTATCCTCTAACGGTGATGGCGATGCCCGGTGCGGAATTGACGCTGAAAATTATTTTCGATCGTAGCTGCTTTGAGGACAGTGCGATCGCACGAATGCTCAAACACCTGCAAACTTTATTGGAAGGAATGACTGCCAATCCTCACCAAAAACTATCCAATTTCTCCTTATTGAGCGCCGCCGAACGCCAGCAATTACTGGTCCAGTGGAACGACACCCAAGCGGATTATCCCAAAAATTCCTCAATTCACGAATTATTTGCAGCGCAAACAGAGCGCACCCCAGATGCAGTGGCTGCAATTTGCGAAAATGAACAATTGACTTACCGCGAATTGAATGCCAAAGCCAACCAAATGGCGCATTACCTGCAATCTCTAGGTGTACAACCCGAAGTTTTGGTGGGAATTTGTTTAGAGCGATCGCTCTCCATGCTAGTGGCCATTTTGGGCATTTTAAAAGTCGGTGCCGCTTACGTTCCTGTCGATCCTGCTTATCCCCAAGAACGCCGATCCTTCATGCTGGCCGACGCAAAAGTTCCGGTGCTTTTGACTCAAAAAAACCTCCTAGAAACCCTCCCCGAACACAGCGCAAAAGTCGTCTGTATCGACGCCGAATGGCAGGAAATTTCCCGCCAGAGCGATCGCAACCCCGCTGTTAAAGTGGCAGCCGATCGCCTCGCTTACGTCCTCTACACCTCCGGCTCAACAGGCACTCCCAAAGGCGTACTCGGAACCCACCGAGGCACAGTCAATCGCTGTTTTTGGAACCCCTATCCTTTTATCGAACAAGATATTTGCTGTCAAAAAACGTCCTTAAATTTTGTCGATTCGGTTTGGGAAATCTTTGCTCCTTTGCTGCATGGGTTGCCAACTGTGATTATTCGCGATCGCTCCGTCAAAGATATTAACCAATTCCTTCAAACCTTATCAAAGCAAAAAGTAACCCGACTGGTGCTGGTTCCTTCTTTGTTGCGCGCTATCTTAGATTCCTTCCCTGATTTAGACAGCCGTTTGCCTCAATTAAAGTATTGGATTTGCAGCGGAGAAACTCTGCCGATCGAACTTTGCCAGCAATTTCGAGAGCAGATGCCCCAGCGGGTATTAATCAATCTTTATGGCTCTTCTGAAGTAGCTGCGGACGTGACGTGGTACGATGCAACTAACTGTGTCGAGAAAGTTCCCATCGGTCGCCCGATCGCCAACACGCAAATTTATCTGCTCGATCGCAATTTGCAACCCGTTCCCATAGGAATTCCCGGCGAGATTTACGTCGGCGGCGATGGATTGGCAAAGGGCTACTTAAACCGCCCCGACTTAACCTCGGAAAAATTCATTTCTAACCTGTTTGGGCAAGAAAAATTAGATTTTCTCGGTAATACTCATCAAAAAGTTTTGTTCAAAACAGGCGATATCGGTTGTTACCTGCCGGATGGTAATATAGAATTTCTGGGCCGTGGCGATTGCCAAGTAAAAATTCGCGGTTTCCGCATCGAACTCGGAGAAATAGAGGCAGCGCTTTCTCAACATTCTTCTGTGTCCACCGCTGCTGTTTTGCTTCAGGAAAATGCACCGGGCAGTCAACGCCTAGTCGCTTACCTAGTTCCTAACTCAGGGTTCAGAAATCAGCACCCAGAACTTATTTCCGAACTGCGTTCATTCTTGAAGCAAAAACTGCCCGATTACATGGTGCCTTCAGCTTTTATGCTATTAGATGCGTTGCCATTAACGCCCAACGGAAAAATTGACCGTCTCGCCTTATCTCAAAGGTGCGATTACGTTTCTGATGAAACAGCATTCACTGAGCCACAAACGCCCACAGAGAAAGAAATTGCTGAGATTTGGACTGCTATTTTAGGGATAGAAAAAGTAGGAATTAACCAAAACTTTTTTGACCTCGGCGGTCACTCTCTGATGGCAACACAGTTAATATCGCGAGTGCGATCGTGCTTTGGGGTAGAGTTAGCGCTGTGCGATTTTTTTGCCGCTCCCACCATTCAGAATTTAGCTGAACTAATCGAGGAAGAAATTCTGGCAAACGCCGATGCTAATCAGATAGATGAATTGCTCGATCTCTTAGAAAAGAGTGATGGAGAGTCAGCACAAACTGTGATGCTAATTGAGTAAATATCGGGTTGCTAAAAAAGCACAAAAAGTCCTTTTATATCATGTCCGGTCAATTAACCAGGGTTCCTGTAGGGGCGGGTTCGCCCTAATTTCCAACACAAATCGGAGATTCTGGAAACCCGCCCCTCTCTCCTTGGGTATTGCGGTCAATCGCTCGGACATGATATTACCCTTAAGGCTTCGGTGGAAAATAGGATAGACAAAAAGCCCATTTGACAGGATTAATCTAATGAACAAACTAACAGTTAAAACCAAAGATTGTCAAGATGTAATGCAGCCCTTAAAAGCCTGTGTTACCACACTTGAAGAAAAGTTAATGGAGCTATTCAGTGCCTCAGAAAAGTCATTTGTGGCAGAAGAAGCAATGGAGGAGCGAATTTCTGCCCTAGTTCAAGACTTTTTGTACGCAAAAACCGCTAGTACAGATATTGACTTAGAGTTAATTATTCAGCAGTTTAGGGAAAACAAAATTCCCGCCCTTCCTACAGATGTTGGGAATTATATCGATGATTTGACCCAAACCCTCGTTGCTCATTCCATCCACACATCTTCCCCGCGATATATCGGTCACATGACGAGCGCACTTCCCTATTTTGTGCGCCCGATCGCGAAGCTTGTAACCGCGATGAATCAAAATTTAGTCAAGATGGAAACGGCCAAAGTTTTAAGCCCCTGCGAGCGCCAGACTTTGGCAATGATGCACCGATTAATTTACGATTTTTCTGAGGATTTTTATAACCAGCACATTCAAAAAAATGAGAGCACGCTGGGTATCATGACAACGGGCGGCACCCTAGCTAATATCACAGCCCTGTGGTGCGCTCGCAACGCTTCTTTAGGGCAAAAAAATAACTTTAGTGGCATTGAAAAAGAAGGCTTGTACGCAGCTTTAGAGTTTTACGGCTACAAGGGAATGGTGATCATCGGCTCCAATTTGATGCACTATTCTTTTGAAAAGGCTGCCGGTTTATTAGGCATTGGCGATCGCAATCTCCTAAAAATCCCCACCGATTCCAATCACCGCATGGATTTGGCAGCGCTGCGCCAAACTGTGGCCGAATGTCGCGATCGCAACCTGCACATTCTGGCAATTGTCGGTATCGCCGGCAGCACCGATTCGGGAAGTATCGATCCGCTGCCAGAAATAGCCGCGATCGCCCAATCCGCAAACGCTCACTTTCACGTCGATGCCGCTTGGGGCGGGCCCGTGCTTTTTTCCCAACGTCACCGGCACAAATTAGCAGGCATTCAACTAGCAGATTCCGTCACCATAGATGGACACAAACAAATGTATTTGCCAATGGGAATCGGTATGGTTTTATTCCGCAATCCCCAAACCGCCAAAGTTATTGAAAAAAACGCACCCTACACGGTGCGAAAAGACTCCCTCGATCTAGGCAAGCGCTCTCTCGAAGGCTCTCGATCGGGTGCGAGTTTGTTCTTGCAAGCCGCCTTAAATATCATCGGCCATCAAGGCTATGAGTTTTTGATAGATGGAGGCATCCATAAAACGCAGCACTTAGCCAATTTACTTCGGGAAAATCCAGCATTTGAATTGCTGCTAGAACCAGAAATTAATATTCTTTTATACCGCTACATTCCAGAAACATTCAGGGAAAAAGCAGCCAAAAAACAACTAACCGAAGCAGACAACCACTTCATTAATGAATTTAACGAGCGCCTTCAGGAGGCCCAGCGGCAAGCCGGTCACACCTTCGTCTCGCGAACAACCTTACAAAACACCTGTTATGGCAAAACCATTCCCATTGTTGCTTTTCGAGTCGTTCTTGCCAACCCCCTTACTACTGAAGCAGATATCAATTTTGTTTTAAACGACCAGCTAAAAATAGCAGCCAAGCTTTCCTTAACTATCACAAACAGCGACCGCTGCGAGGAGGTAAATTATGATGTATACTAATCGTTCAGAACGACTGAAAAACCTTTCGCCCCAGAAGCGAGCGCTCCTCCTTAAAGCATTGGGCAAAGAGGCAGTACAGGCTGAGCAATCTCAGCGTATTCCCAGGCGATCGCAGCAAAATTATGCTCCCCTTTCTTTTGCCCAGCAACGGCTGTGGTTTCTCGATCGATTGTCTCCCGAAAACCCGGCCTACAACCTTCCTGCTGCTGTGCGTTTACAAGGGCAATTGAATTTGTCAGCACTGCAACAAACACTCAATGAAATTGTCCGGCGTCACGAAGTTTTACGAACTGCTTTTGCAGAAGTGGACGGGCAACCTGTTCAACTGATTTCTCCTTCCTTGAATTTCGCTTTGTCGGTGGTAAACTTGCAACATTTACCAGAAACTGAGCAGCAAGCTGAAATTGAGCAGCGTACTCTTGAAGAAGCCCAACGCCCCTTTGACTTAACGCGAGATCCCTTACTGCGGGGCACTCTGCTGCAACTTAGTCCGGCAGAATATGTGTTGCTGCTGACGATACACCACATTATTTCTGATGGTTGGTCTATGGGGGTATTGGTGCGAGAAGTAGCCGCACTTTATGAAGCTTTTTCCACTGACAAACCCTCCCCGCTGCCTGAACTTCCCGTGCAGTATGCCGACTTCGCCAGTTGGCAGCGGCAGCATTTCCAGGGAGAGAAATTAGAAAAACAGCTCGCTTATTGGAAACAGCAATTGGGAGGCGATTTAGCTGTGCTGTCAACAGATAGGCAGCGCTCTCCCGTGCAAACTTTCCGAGGATCGCAGCAATCTTTTGTGATTTCTGCTTCTTTAACTGAAAGGCTGAAAACGCTCGCCCAGCAACAAGATGTCACCCTATTTATGACGTTGTTGGCAGCATTTCAATCCTTGCTATCCAGCCAAACAAAGCAGGATAACCTCGCGATTGGCTCTCCCATTGCCAATCGCAACCGCCTGGAATTAGAGGAGCTGATTGGATTTTTTGTCAATACTTTAGTGCTGCGAATTGACACCGCAGGTAATCCAACTTTCCGCGAACTACTCGGTCGAACACGCGAGGTCGCGTTAGCAGCTTACGCTCACCCCGATGTTCCTTTTGAAAAGCTTGTGGAGGAATTGCAGCCGGAGCGAAATCTCAGCTATAACCCGCTGTTTCAAGTGTGGTTTGTACTCCAGAATGCACCCATGCCACCCCTGGAGTTAGCTGGTTTGACCTTGAGCATTCTGGAATCCGATGTCGGTATGTCGAGACACGACTTAAGCCTCACTCTCTGGGAGAGTTCAGAAGGAATTCAAGGCTTATTTGACTACAAAACAGACTTATTTGAGGCTGCGACTATTGCCCGAATCGTAAGAGGTTTTCAAATCCTCCTCAACCAGGTAGTCATCCAGCCAGATATCAGAATCGACGACTTGGCAGAAATTCTTGCCGAAGCAGAAAGGCAGCACCAAATCGAGCAGCAAAAACAAATTCATCTTTCGGGAATTCAAAAATTAAAAATGGCTAAACGCAAAGTTATGAAGAGTTGAAAATGATGGCTCATATCAATTCCGGTTGCATTGGAATGATTAAACCGCAGAGTACGCAGAGAACGCAGAGGAAGAGAACAGAGAGATGAATAGTTCCGATGCTAACGGATTTGATATTAATCTCTCAGGTTTTTTCGGGAAAAAGAGATCAATTTTTCACCAAACCAAAAACTATGACAAATACAGAAACAAAGAATTTCAATTCCCAAAAGTTAGGCTCAGTTAGGCGCAAAGCCGTCAGCCTGTCCTCAGAGGAATTAGTCAAAACCGCCTACCTCCAGCCCGAAAACCTTCTACCTCTAGTTGTTCAGCCAACAGTAGAAAAATTAAATCTTGCAGGTTGGGCACAGAATAATCGCTCATCAATTGAAACGCAGTTATTGAAGCACGGAGGAATACTTTTTCGAGGCTTTGAAGTCGGCGGGGTGAATGGTTTCGAGCAGTTTATTCAAACTATTGCTGGCGACTTGTTGGAATATTCTTTTCGCTCAACTCCGCGCAGTCAGGTGAGCGGAAATATCTACACTTCCACCGAGTATCCTGCTGAGCAATTCATCCCACTGCACAATGAAATGGCTTATTCTCGAAATTGGCCGCTGAAAATCGCTTTTTTCTGCGTCAAGAAAGCCGAACAGGGAGGAGAAACTCCGATCGCTAACAGCCGCAAAGTGTTTGAAAGCCTGGATTCAAAGATTAGAGAAAAGTTTGCCCAAAAAAAGGTTATGTATGTGCGAAATTACGGCGGTGGCGTAGATTTGTCCTGGCAAAATGTCTTTAATACTGATAGCAAAATTGAGGTAGAAGAGTATTGCAAAAAAGCGGGAATAGAGTTAGAATGGAAAAGTGGCGATCGCTTGAGAACTCGCCAAATATGTCAAGCGGTCGCCCAGCACCCAAAAACGCAGGAAATGGTGTGGTTTAATCAAGCTCACCTCTTCCACATTTCCAATCTCGAACCCGTCGTTCGTAAAGAGCTTTTAACTTCTTTTAAACAGGAAGATTTACCCCGCAATGCTTATTACGGCGATGGCTCGCCCATTGAAGATTTTATCTTAGACGAAATTCGTCGCTGCTATCAGCAAGAAACGATTGTTTTCCCTTGGGAAGAAGGAGATGTCTTGCTGTTAGATAATATGCTAGCCGCGCACGGACGCACGCCATTCTCTGGTTCGCGTCGGGTTGTTGTCGGTATGGCAGAACCGTTTAGGGCGTGTTTTCAAACTCTTCTGTAGGTTGGGTTAAGCGTAGCGCCACCCAACAAATCTACAAAAAATGTTGGGTTTCGTTCCTCAACCCAACCTACAATTTAAGGCAATTCAGGGGAAAGAAAATACGCCCTAGCTGTCAAGACATTTAGGCTTATGAAAGGAACTGTAGATATGCAAAACGAAACAATCGAAGGGTTTAGACTTTCGCCACAGCAACGGCATTTGTGGGGGTTACAGCAAAATAAAAGCCAACAGACTTATCGCGTTCGAGGTGCAATTTTAATTACCGGAAATCTCGACAAAGAGATGCTTAAAAGTGCGCTGCAAAAGGTCGTGAATCGGCACGAAATCCTGCGTACTAGCTTTCACTGCTTGCCTGGGATGACACTACCCCTGCAAGCGATCGCCAGCACTGGTGAAGTTCCTATCTCGGAATATAATCTCAGCGGTTTGTCTCCCGAAGAACAAGAAGCTAAAATCGCAGCGCTTTTTCAGCAACTAAACCTGCTTCCTTTTGATTTTGAGCGCGGCCCACTTTGGCATTTCTCTTTAGTCACTCTGGCCCAAGACAAGCACCTATTGCTGGCGAACTTCTCTGCCTTAATTGCAGATAGTGCCACCCTGAAAAATTTCACCAGCGAACTCAGTCTTTCCTACTCAGCCTGCGCGTGCGGGGAAGAGTTCTCTGATGAGTCAATGCAATATGCCGATGTTGCTGAGTGGCAAAATGAGTTACTCGAATCAGAAGAAACGGCAAGCGGCCAAGAATACTGGCGAAAGCTGAACATTGAATCTTGGGATTTATTAACGCTTCCTTGGGAAAAGAAGAATGGAGAAGCGGAATTTCAGCCACAAGTAGAAAGGGTGGAAATTCGGGGTGATTTGTTGAACAGCCTGGAAGCGATCGCCCCAAAGCACAAAAGCGATATTTCTGCCTTCCTGCTGACTTGCTGGCAAATTCTCATTTGGCGGCTTACCAGAGAGTCAAACCCGATAATCGGCGTAGCCATTGACGGCAGAAAATATGAAGAATTAGAACACTCTCTGGGGCTGCTGTGCAAATACTTACCCCTAGGATGCCCAGTGCAAGACGAGTTAAATTTCTCACAAGCGAGGCAGCAAGTTGAGCTTAATCTCAACGAGATGTACAACTGGCAAGAATATTTTAGCTGGGAAGAAATCCTAGAAAACGAAAAAAGCAGCAGCTTTTGGCCCGTCTGCTTTGACTTCCAAGCAGAGCCTAAGAACTATGGTAATTCAGGCGTTTCATTTTCTATTGTTCGGCAAGATGCCTGCCTAGAGCCATTCAAACTCAAGCTCTCCTGCCTCCGCCTGTGCAATTCCATAAGCGCTGAATTTCACTATGATTCCGCTTTATTTGCTGCGGCAGATATAAAGCGCTTGTCAGAACACTTTCAGGCCCTTTTAGAAAGCACAGTCAAAAATCCAGAAGTCGCTATCAGTCAGCTAGACATACTCAGCGATCGCGATCGGCTGCAACTTCTCATTGACTTTAACCAAACTCAAAAAGATTATCCGAAAAATAAATGCGTTCATCAGCTTTTTGAAGAACAAGCAGAACGCAACCCAGACAACATTGCCGTCGTCTTTGAAAGTGAAAAAATCACCTACCGAGAACTCAACGATCGCGCCAATCAACTCGCCCATCACCTGCAAAACATGGGAGTTTTGCCCGACACAATTGTTGGAATTTGCGTCGAAAGGGGGGCGGGCACGGGGGCACCGCCCCTACAGGCAATCCTAGGAATGCTGGGCGTACTCAAAGCCGGTGGCGCCTATTTACCGATCGATCCAACGACCCCAATAGAGCGCAAAGCGCTAATGCTAGAAGACGCTCAGGTGAAGGTTTTGCTCGTACAACAGCGGCTCATCGAAAGCTTGCCGAAAACTCAGGCAAATATTGTTTGCATAGATACAGACATTCCCACTAATTCTGCCTCTTACACGCCCCATGTTTCTACAGACAATTTAGCTTACGTCATCTATACTTCCGGTTCCACTGGCATTCCCAAAGGAGTCGCGATCGAACACCGGCAACTGCTCAATTACCTGCACAGCATTCAGGAAAAATTAAACCTACCAGCCAAAGCCAGTTTTGCTACCGTTTCTACCTTCGCGGCAGACTTGGGAAATACAGCGATTTTCCCCGCCCTTTGTTTCGGCGGTTGCCTGCATATTATCTCGCAAGAACGCGCCACCGATCCAGAGGCACTGGCTGAATATTTCTGCCGCAATCCCATCGACTGCCTCAAAATAGTTCCCTCTCACCTAGCCGCCCTTTTAAATTGCTCTCAACCAAAGTCAATTTTGCCCCGTAAACGGCTTATTTTAGGAGGTGAATCTGCCAACTGGAGCTTAATTAAAAGACTCCGCAATCTTGCTCCCAGTTGCTCAGTATTCAATCACTACGGGCCAACAGAAACAACTGTAGGTGTCCTGACTTATCAAGTCGAATTTGATAAAATTGGGTGCGATTTTGACACAGTTCCCCTCGGTCTTCCGATTGCCAACACTCAGATTTATATCTTGGATTCTTACTTGCAGCCGGTGCCCATAGGCGTACCTGGTGAACTGTACATCGGCGGTGATAATTTGGCGCGCGGATATCTTAACCGCCCTGAATTAACCGCAGAAAAATTTATTCCCAATCCCTTTGACACGCAAGCAAAGACGCGACTGTACAAAACCGGCGACTTGGCTCGCTATTTGCCAGACGGAAACATCGAATTTATCGGGCGAATTGACGACCAAGTAAAAATTCGCGGTTTCCGCATTGAATTGGGAGAAATTGAGGCGGTGCTGGGGCAACATCCAGATATCGCGCAGGCTGTAGTTGTGGCGCCAGAAGACGAGATGGCACAAAAGCGCCTCGTGGCTTATTTGATTTCCGAGCTGAAACAAGCACCTACCCACAAGGAAATTCGCAATTTTTTAACGTCAAAATTGCCGGAGTACATGATGCCTTCTGCTTTTGTGATACTCAAAAGTTTTCCTTTAACTTCTAACGGAAAAGTAGACCGACGAGCACTGCCCGCACCTGACGAAATGCGATCGGAGTTGACAGAAAACTTTGTCGCGCCTCGCACAAATATCGAGGAAGTTTTAGCCGCTATCTGGGCTGAAGTTCTCAAACTTGAAAAAGTCGGCATTTACGACAACTTTTTTGAATTAGGAGGGCATTCCTTATTAGCAACTCAAGTAATTTCCAGAGTGCGCCAAGCATTTCAGGTCGAATTGCCTTTGCACCGTTTATTTGAGTCGGCTACTGTCGCCGATTTTGGTGTAGCGATCGCGCAAAAGCAAGCCGAACAAACAGACAGTGAAATGCTCGCTCAAGTTTTAGCAGACCTCGATCAACTGTCAGAAACCGAAATACAGGAAATTCTCGCCCAACAAGGAGTCAATCGATTTTAGATTTTAGATTTTAGATTTTAGATTGACCCCACGGATAAATGCGGGGGCTTGAGGATTTGAGATTTGAGATTTGGGATTGATTCCACGCATAAATCCGGGGCATTGTACCACCTTTGAAATTCGCTTGTCAGAAAATGAGTGATTTAATCGAACGCATCGCGGCTCTTTCTCCCCAAAAGCGCGAGTTGCTGTTGCAGCGACTCAACCAGAAAAAAGAAAGCGTTTCGCTAGAAAAAATTCTGCCTCAAAGTCGAGAGTCTAACACTTTTCCTCTGTCGTTTGCTCAACAGCGATTGTGGTTTTTTGAGCAACTAAATCCCGGCAACTTTACCTATCACATCCCCGCCGCCGTGCGTTTGACGGGAACACTTGACGCGAGAGCCCTCGATCGCAGTCTCAACGAACTTGTCAAGCGTCATGAAGTTTTGCGAACGGCTTTTAAGACAATAAACGGCCAACCCGTTCAGGCGATCGCTTCCAATCTGGAATTGAAAATTGTAGAAATAGATTTGCGATCGCTTCCTGAAACTGAACGATCGCGCGAAGTAGAACGGTTAATCTTCGCAGAAGCAAAGCTTGCTTTCGATCTCTCACAAGCACCCTTATTGCGTGCCAAATTGCTGCAATTGAGCGATTCAAACTGGGTGCTGCTATTGAGTACGCACCACATCATTTCCGATGCCTGGTCAATGGGAATATTTATTCACGAACTCGCCACCTTTTATCAAGCCTTTTCCACTGGCAAACCTTCTCCCCTTCCCGAACTGTCGGTACAGTACGCAGACTTTGCAAGTTGGCAGCGCCAGTGGTTGCAGGGAGAAGTTTTAGAGACGCAGCTTGCTTACTGGAAAAAACAGCTAGGAGGCAATCTCCCGGTACTAAATTTGCCAACCGATCGCCCGCGATCGGCAGTACAAACCTTCCGAGGTGCGGTGCATAAATTCACCATTCCCAAGGCAATAGCAGAGGAAATCGCCCTATTAAGCCAGCGGGAAAAAGCGACTTTATTTATGACGCTACTGGCAGCGTTTAAAACATTGATCTATCGCTACACCGGGCAAGAAGATATTTTAGTCGGCTCCCCCATTGCTAACCGCAACCGACGCGAAATCGAGGAATTAATTGGCTTATTTGCTAACACCTTAGTTTTCCGCACCAATCTGTCGAGCAACCCGACTTTTAAAGACTTACTGGGCCGCGTGCGAGAAGTAGCTCTCGGCGCATATAACCACCAGGATTTGCCCTTCGAGAAACTGGTAGAAATCATACACCACGAACGAGATTTAAGTCATAATCCGCTATTTCAGGTATTGTTTTCTCTGCGAAATGTTCGGACGCCGCAGATAAAATTGCCAGGAGTGACGTTGAGCAGTTTGGAAATAGAACGAAAAACGGCGAGATTTGATTTAGCGCTTGACTTGGAGGAAGGATTAGAGGGTATTAATGGAACGCTTGAGTATAGCCAAGATTTGTTTGACGCTAGCACTGCACGACGGATAGCCGGACATTTTCTAACCTTACTAGAAAGTATAGCTGCCAATCCCGAACAGCGCATTTCACATTTGCCAATCTTGACGAAACCTGAACAGCACCAACTGCTGTTCGAGTGGAACAATACTCAATCGAATTTTCCGCAAGATAAGTGCATACATGAACTATTTGAAGCGCAGACAGAGCGGACGCCGGATGCGATCGCAGTCGTCTTTGAAAATGAACATCTGACTTACCGGGAACTGAACACAAAAGCAAATAACCTCGCCAGTTACTTGCAAAAAATCGGTGTCAAACCAGAAGTTTTGGTGGGAATTTATGTCGATCGCTCCCTAGAAATGATGGTAGGGCTTCTCGGCATTCTCAAAGCCGGTGGCGCTTACGTTCCCCTCGATCCAGCGTATCCACCAGAGCGCCTTGGATTCATGCTGGAAGACGCGAAAATTTCAGTGTTACTCACTCAGAAAAAGCTATTAGAAGCCCTGCCCAAAAATAGCGCCTCCCTCGTGTTTCTGGATGCAGATTGGGAAGGCATATCGAGCTGCGACGAGCCACTCGTGGGTTTACAAAATTCCTCCAATTTAGCCTATGTCATCTATACTTCAGGCTCAACAGGTAAACCCAAAGGAGTGCAAATTTCCCACGCCTCTGCCGTTAATTTCTTGAGTTCTATGCGCCAACAACTCGCGATCGCAGACGGCGATGTTTGGCTAGCAGTAACATCCTTATCTTTTGACATTGCAGCGCTGGAACTGTTCCTGCCTATTACAACAGGTTCTCGCGTTGTTGTAGCCAGCCGAGAAGTGGCATCTAACGGCGAAAAGCTTTTAGAAACATTAACAAATTCTGGCGCAAGCATTATGCAAGCTACTCCAGCCAGTTGGAAAATGCTTTTAGCAGCAGGATGGCAGGAAAACAATCAATTAAAAATACTGTGCGGGGGAGAAGCTTTACCCCGACACCTCGCCAATCAGTTGCTTTTGCGCGGCGCTTCTGTGTGGAATTTATACGGCCCTACAGAAACCACGATCTGGTCAACTCTCTATCAGGTCGATCGCAAAGATGAATCAGTTTCCATCGGTCGCCCGATCGCTAACACTCAAATTTTCATATTAGACCGCTATTTAATGCCGGTTCCCGTTGGCGTATTTGGCGAACTGCACATCGGCGGTGCAGGCTTATCTAGAGGCTACCTAAACCGACCGGAACTGACGGCAGAAAAGTTTATTCCTAACCCTTTTGTAGAAGACCAAAGTCATGCTTCATTCATTCTTAATTCTTCATCGTTTATTCTTTCAGAACGCCTCTATAAAACCGGAGACTTGGCTCGCTATCTCCCAGATGGAAACATTGAATTTATGGGGCGCAGCGACCACCAAGTGAAAGTTCGCGGATTTCGCATCGAATTAGGCGAAATTGAAGCGGTACTCAGCCAATACCCAGCCGTGCGAGAAGCGATCGCACTCGTTCGAGAGGACAATCCGGGCGACAAGCGTTTAGTAGCTTATATCGTTCCTAACTCAGAACTCAAAACTCAAGACTCAGAACTTATTAATGATTTGCGCTGTTACCTGAAACAAAAACTGCCGCAGTACATGATGCCGTCAGCGTTTGTGCTGCTGGAAGCAATGCCTTTAACGCCTAACGGAAAGATCGATCGGCGATCGCTAAGAGCACCTGACACAAACACAGCCGAATTCGAGAGCAATTTTACCGAGCCTCGAACTCCCGACGAGCAATTAATTGCAGAAATTTGGGCGGAAGTTCTCGGTTTAGAGCGAGTGGGAATTCACGATAACTTCTTTGAATTGGGAGGTCATTCATTGCTGGCTACTCAGGCGATTTCTCGCCTGCGAGAAGCTTTTCAAGTTGAACTGCCCTTGCGCTCTCTTTTTGAATCCCCTACCGTCGCCACTGTTACCGAAAGCCTCTTGCAATATCGCGCCTCGCAAAAACTGAAAGCACCCCCCATCAAGCGTGCCTCAAGGCAGGGAGAATTGCCCCTTTCTTTTGCACAACAACGACTGTGGTTTCTCGACCAATTGCAGCCGGGGAATCCTGCCTATAATATCCCAGCAGCCGTGCGCTTGAAGGGGGCGCTCAATGTAGCCGTTCTAGAGCAAACTTTTCAGGAGATTATCAAGCGACACGAAGCATTGCGGACAACTTTTAATTCGGTGGAAGGACGACCCGCTCAGGTTATTATTTCATCTTTTAAATTCACATTGCCGATCGTAAACTTAAGAGAGTTATCGCAAGCTGAACGAGAAGCCGAGGCAATGCGACTCGCCGCTGAAGAAGCGCGACAGCCTTTTGACCTCACAAAATGGCCGTTACTGCGCGTCACATTGTTACATCTTGACGAGACAGAATACCTGCTATTACTGACAGTACACCACATCGTAGCTGATGGCTGGTCGATGGGGGTACTTGTGCGGGAAGTGGCGGCGCTTTATGAAGCTTTTTGCAGTGGCAAACCTTCTCCCCTACCCGAACTTTCTGTACAGTACGCAGACTATGCTGTTTGGCAAATAAACTGGCTGCAAGGCGAAGTTCTGGAAGCAAAACTCGCTGACTGGAAGCAGCAATTAGGTCAAATTTTGCCCCCGCTGCAATTGCCAGCAAAACAACCGCGTTCTGCTGTTTCTAGCGATCGAGCTGAGATTCAAAACTTCCAGCTTGATTGCCAACTTTCAGAAGCCCTAAACGCACTTAGTCGGCAACAAAATGTCACCTTGTTTATGACCTTGTTGGCAGCACTTCAAACGCTGCTTTATCGCTACACAAATCAAGAAGATATTGTCGTCGGTACTGACCTGGCAAACCGCACACAAGTTGAGACAGAAGCTTTAATTGGTTTCTTTGTCAATATCCTCGTCTTGCGAACCGATATGCGCGGCAATCCTACATTTCGCCAATTGCTCGATCGCGTGCGCGAGGTGACATTAAAAGCTTACACTCACCAAGATTTGCCCTTCTACAAACTGGTAGAAGAACTGCGGCCCGATCGCACCCTGAGTCAAACACCGCTCTTTCAAGTTTTATTCGTCATGCAAAATGCGCCTATGCCGAATTTAGAAATGGCGGGTTTAACTTTAATCCCGGTTGAAGTTGATAGCGGCACCGCTAAATTTGATTTAGCGCTATTTGTGTCGGAAACAGAGACAGGAATTGTCGGCAGTTGGAAGTATAATTCCGACCTATTTGACAGAGAGACGATCGCTCAAATGTCAAATCGCTTTGAAACCCTCCTCGGCAGCATTGTAGCGCAGCCTGATAGTCGTTTGAACACTTTAGAAATTCTCACAGAAGCCCAGAAGCAGAAACAAGCCATGCAAGAATTAAAGCGTGAAAAAAGCAATTTTAGTAAGTTCAAAAGCGTCAAGCCGAAGCCAGTGGCTTTGCCGCAAGGCGAATTGATAAAAACCGAGTACCTGCATCCCGACGAACCCTTTCCTTTAGTGGCAAAACCCGCAGTAGCCGATGTCGATATCGCAGACTGGGCGAAAAATAACCGCGAATTTATAGAGGCAAAATTGCTACAGCATGGAGGCATTCTTTTTCGAGGATTCATCGGCCCTGTGGTTGCCGCATTCGAGCAGTTTGCACTCTCAATTTGTTCGGAATTGTTTGGGGAGTACGGGGATTTGCCACGTGAAGGAGTTAGCGGAAAAGTTTACGGTTCAACTCCTTACCCAGCAGATAAAGCTATCTTATTTCACAGCGAGAGTTCGCACCTGCACCGCTGGCCGATGAAAATCTGGTTTTTCTGCGTTCAGCCAGCGCAACAAGGCGGAGAAACGCCGATTGTTGACTGCCGTAAAATTTACCAGTTGCTAGACCCGAAACTCAGAGAAAAATTTGCCCAAAAGCAAATTATGTACGTTCGTAACTACACAGACGGACTGGATGTAAGCTGGAAAGATTTTTTCCAAACAGAAGACAAATCCGTGGTTGAGGAATACTGCAGACAAGCTGGGATGGAATTTGAGTGGAAAGCAGGAAATAATTTGAGAACTAGCAAAATTCGCCCCGCAATTGCCAAGCACCCAAAAACCAAAGAAATGGTATTTTTCAATCAACTTCCCTTGCACCACATTTCCTGCTTAGATGCGGCAACCCGCGCTTCCTTGCTCTCTGTTTTTGGAGAAGAGAACCTCCCCCGCAATGTCTATTACGGTGACGGCACTCCTATTGAAGACTCAGTAATGGAAGAAATTCAGGCAGTGTACGCGCAAGCTGCTGTTAGTTTTCCCTGGCAAGCAGGAGACATCTTAATGCTAGATAATATGCTGGCCGCTCACAGTCGCAATCCATTTATCGGTTCGCGAAAAATTGTTGTAGCGATGGGCGAAATGATTCCTGAATCAGGAATTTAATTCCCTCTCATATCATGTCCGGTCGATTAGCCTGATTCCTGTAGGGGCGGGTTCACCAACAATATCTGCCAATAATTGACAATCTCAAAAACCCGCCCGGCCGGGATATTATGGTCAATCGATCAGACATGATATCATCTCTTCCCGGCAAAGGTAACGACAATAAAGTAGTGCTTTGATAAAGAGGAACAATGCAAACAATTAATGGATTTCGGCTTTCACCCCAGCAAAAATATCTGTGGCTTTTGCAGCAAGACAGCGCTGCTTATCGCATTCAATCCGCTATTTTGATGGAGGGAATTCTTCAAACCGATCGCCTAAAGAAAGCTTTAGAAAAAGTTAGCGATCGCCACGAAATTATCCGCACAAGCTTTCAGCGAAAGGTCGGGCTAAAAATTCCTATACAAGTTATCTCCGAACATAGCTCTGTTTCGTGGAACTGGGTTAACTTGAGTGAAGTAAATCCCCAGGAGCAAGAAGCCAAAATTGAAGAGATTTTTCAGCAAGAAAAGAGCGCTTTCTTCAACTTCGATCGCAATCCGGCTTGGCACTTGTCTTTAATTACACTTTCATCACAGAGGCATATTTTACTGGTTAGTTTGCCCGCACTGTGCGCCGATAGTCGCACAGTAAAAAATCTGGTTCAAGAAATCAGCCAGTGCTATGCCGCCTGCCTTAACGGCGAAGAAATTACCGATGAAATTGTGCAATACATTCAATTTTCCGAATGGCAAAATGAATTGCTCGAAGATGAGGAAGCGGCGGAGGGCAAAGAATACTGGACTGGGCATAATTTTTCAGCGCTAGCGAGTTTAAGGTTGCCGTTTGAAAATAGATTAATTAACGCGCCAGCTCAATTTACTCCCCAAGCTTTTGAGGTCAAATTAGAGTTAGCTTTGCTGGTTCAAGTGGAAGCGATCGCCCGCCAGTACAACGCCTCACTTTCTACATTCTTGCTCGCTTGCTGGAAAATTTTACTCTGGCGGCTGATTGGCCAATCAGAGAGCGCTGTTGGCGTGGCATTCGACGGTCGAAAATACGAAGAACTAGAGCCAGCGCTGGGGCTGTTTGCCAAATTTTTACCGCTGCGGAGCCAACTAACAGAAAACTTTTCCTTCGCGGAAACCTTGCAGCAAATTCAGCAGGAAGAACGCGAAGCATACAAGTATCAAGAATACTTCTCCCACGAATATCTAGGTAACTCTTCCGGCTTTCCATTTGGTTTCGAGTTTGAGGAACAACTCGAAAAGCATTCGGCTAGTGGCGTATTTTTTTCGATTTACAAGCAGTATGCGTGCTGCGATCGCTTCAAAGTTAAACTCTCTTGCCACCGCCAAAAAGACTCGCTCGCCGCTGAGTTTCACTACGATCCTATCTTCCTTGCAGACAAAAGTATCCGGTGCTTGGCAGAGCAATTTTACGCCTTAGTGCAAAGTGTAGCCAGCAACCCACAAACCGCAATCGGCAAGCTCGAAATGCTGAGCGATCGCGCCCGAAATGAATTATTAGTAGAATTCAACAGCACAAAAGCAGATTACCCGCTCGATAAGTGCGTGCATCAGCTATTTGAAGAACAAGCAGAGCGATCGCCCAACAGTATAGCTGCTGTTTGTGAAAATCAGCAAATTACCTACAGCGAACTCAACGCCCGCGCTAACAAAATCGCCCATTACCTGCAACAATTAGGTGTCAAGCCAGAGGTGATTGTTGGCCTTTGCGTCGATCGCTCTTTAGAGGCGATCGCTGGAATTCTAGGCATCCTCAAAGCAGGTGGCGCGTACCTACCGCTCGATTCAGCCATGCCCAAAGAGCGTCTAGCATTGATGTTGCAAAATGCTCAGACTCCAGTGCTGTTAACGCAACAGCATCTCATCAAAAATTTACCTGAAACTCAGGCACATATCGTCTGCTTAGATACAGACATTCCCTCTTTTTCTCCTACTACTTTCGTCTCTGCTTCTCCTGAAAATTTAGCTTACATTATCTATACCTCCGGTTCCACCGGCACCCCCAAAGGAGTCGCCATTGAACACCGACAACTGCTCAATTACCTGCACGGAATTCAGGAAAAATTAAACCTGCCATCAGGTGCAAATTATGCCACCGTTTCTACCTTCGCAGCCGACTTGGGAAACACCGTTATTTTTCCGGCTTTGTGTTCGGGTGGATGCCTGCACATCATCTCTCAAGAACGCGCCACAGATCCTCAAGCAATTGCGGCTTATTTTCAGCAACATTCTATCGATTGTCTGAAAATTGTTCCCTCTCACTTAAAAGCTTTGTTGAGCGCTTCTAACGCCTCGCAAATCTTACCGAAAAAGCGATTAATTCTCGGCGGTGAGCCTTTGATGTGGAATTTAATTGAAACAATTCAGAAATACAATCCCGACTGCTCGATATTCAACCATTACGGGCCGACAGAAACAACTGTAGGCGTGCTGACTTATCAGGTACGAATGCAGGGCGATCGCATTTCCCAGACAGTTCCTTTAGGTCGCCCGCTACCCAACACGCAGATTTATTTGCTCGATTCGCACTTGCAGCCGGTTCCTGTAGGGGTAGCGGGTGAATTATATATTGCGGGTGCGGGATTGGCTCGTGGCTATCTAAACCAACCAGAACTCACCGCAGAAAAATTTATTTGCAATTCATTCACTCAGGAACCGGAAACTCGACTTTACAAAACTGGCGACTTAGCTCGCTATTTGCCAGACGGAAATATAGAATTTATCGGGCGAATTGACGACCAAGTAAAGCTGCGAGGTTTCCGCATTGAATTAGGGGAAGTTGAGGCGGGGCTGTCTCATCATCCCTCTGTACGCGAGGCAGCCGTTTTACTTCAGGAAAATGAACCGGGAAATCAGCGTTTAGTCGCCTATATCGTTTCTCACTCAAAACTCAGCGTTCAGGACTCACAACTGATTGAGAGCCTGCGTTCATTCCTCAAAGAAAAGCTACCCGAATACATGATACCTTCTGCTTTTGTGGTTCTGAAAGCGCTGCCACTGACTCCCAATGGCAAAATAGATCGTCAAGCGCTTCCTGCACCGTCCATAGCAGCCAATTTTACAGATACGTTTGTAGGCCCTCGCACTCCCGGTGAGGAGATTCTTGCCGGAATTTGGAGCCAGCTTCTCAACCTTAAAAAGGTAGGAATTCACGACAATTTCTTTGACTTGGGGGGACACTCATTACTGATTACTCAGTTGTTAGCTAAAGTGCGAGAATCTTTTCAGGTGGAATTGCCTTTGCGCGTTTTGTTTGAAGCTCCTACGGTAGCTGGTTTAGCTGAAAAAATCGAAATGCAGCAAGGGGGCAACACAGCGGGCGATCGCACTGCAAGTTTCGATATTAACGCTGAAGTTGTTTTAGACCCGGCAATTCGCCCTGCAACTCCATGGAGGGAGCCAAAAACTGAACCAGCTTGCATTCTGTTAACAGGGGCGACGGGCTTTTTGGGAGCCTTTTTACTCCGCGACCTCTTGCAACAAACTCAAGCAGAAATTTATTGCCTAGTCCGTTCTGCCGATGCAGAATCAGCTAAAAAGCGGATTCAAAGCAGCCTCGAATCCTATTTAATTTGGGATGAAAGCAGCAGCGATCGCATTATCCCAATTGCTGGAGATTTGTCTCAACCACTTTTGGGGCTTTCCGAGGAGCAGTTCGGAGTTTTAGCCAGTAAAATTGATGTCATTTACCACAATGGCGCGTTTGTCAAGTTTACTTATCCCTACTCGGTTCTCAAACCGGCTAACGTTTTGGGGACGCAGGAAGTTCTGAGATTGGCGAGTCAAAGTAAGCTAAAACCAGTCCATTTAATTTCTACTATTTCCGTTTTTTCGGCAATGGGAGAATCTGGGATTAAGCACGTGCGAGAGGAGGACGAACTCACTCCGGGAGAGGGTCTCAAAGGCGCTTATACTCAGACTAAATGGGTGGCAGAAAAGTTAGTAGAGGTCGCGCGCGATCGCGGAATTCCTGTTAGCATTTACAGGCCAGGTCGCATTTCTGGGGACAGCAAAACAGGGGCTTGCAATCCCAGCGATTTACTATACAGGTTAATCGCTGGTTGCGTGCAACTTGGATGTGCACCCGATGACGATAAGCTGATGAATGTAGCGCCTGTTGACTATGTGAGCGGAGCGATCGTTCATCTTTCGAGCCAAAAAGAATTGCTCGGAAAGACGTTTCATTTAGTCAACCCTCAGTCCTTTCAAATGAGTGAATTGCTGGGCTGGATTTGCTCAATGGGTTATCCAATCAAACGAGTTTCTTCTGAGACTTGGCAAGCAGAAATAATCAATCGCGCTGGAAATTCTCCCGATCATGCTTTGTACCCGCTTGTCGGTCTTTTTTCCGAAAAAGTTTCTGATGCAGACATGGCTAAATCTGCGACGCTGCAATTTGATTGCCAGAATGCGTTGAAGGGACTTTCTGGAACGGACATTATCTGCCCGCAAGCGGATGCGAGTTTGTTTCGGACTTATTTTTCCTATCTTGTCGATTCTGGCTTGATAGGTAGCCGCAATTAAAACCTGTAAGGGCGCAAAGCATTGCGCCCCTACCTAGCTCAATCTCTGGAGAATTCAAAATGAACGAACAATTGCAGCAAAGACACATGAAATCGCTGATAGAGCGCTACACCGATCGCACAAAGACCTCTAAGAATTTCGCGCAAAAATACCGTCCGGTTCTCGCTGACAATCGGGCTTCTGATGGGTTTCGCTTTCCCGTCAAGGAGATGTTTTATCCCCTTGTCGCTGAGCGATCGCTTGGCTCTAAAATGTGGGATGTTGATGGCAACGAATACATCGATATCACAATGGGATTTGGCATCAATCTTTTCGGTCATAATCCGCCCTTTATTAAAGAAGCTTTATTAGAGCAACTCGATCGCGGCGTACAAATTGGCCCACAAGCAGACCTTGCCGGAGAAGTTGCGGAATTAATCTGCGAATTAACGGGAATGGATCGCGTCGCTTTTTCTAATACCGGCACAGAAGCGGTGATGGCAGCCCTACGATTAGCTAGAGCGGCAACTAAACGCAATAAAATTGCTTTGTTTTCTGGTTCTTATCACGGTCATTTTGACGGAACTCTCGCAGTTGTAAAAAAGATAAATGGCGATTTATGCACCATTCCAAAAGCGCCAGGAATTCCCGCTAATTTTATTGAAGATGTTTTAGTTTTGGATTACGGAAGCCCTCATGCCCTGGAAATTATCAAAGCTCATCAGCACGAATTAGCGGCGGTTCTCGTGGAGCCGGTGCAAAGCCGCCGTCTCGATTTGCAACCTAAAGAATTTCTCCAGCAACTCAGGCAATTAACAAAAGAATCAGAAATTGCGCTGATTTTTGATGAAATGGTTAGTGGTTTCCGAATTCATCAAGGTGGCGCGCAGGCGTGGTTTGGCATTGAGGCAGATATTGCAACTTACGGTAAAATTGTCGGGGGCGGTATGCCCATTGGAGTTATCGCTGGAAAAGCTGCTTATATGGATAAAATTGACGGCGGTTTGTGGAACTACGGCGATGATTCCTACCCCCAGGTAAAAACAACAATTTTTGCCGGCACTTTTTGCAAGCACCCACTTGCTCTGGCCGCTGCGCGTTCCGTACTGCGCTATCTTAAAAGTCAAGGCCCCGCCCTTCAGCAGCAGTTGAATCAGCGAACTTCGCAGCTAGTTGAAACCCTGAATGCTTATTTCAAAGAAAATGAAGTCTCTGTCTGGCTTGTAAATTTCGGATCGCAATTTCGCGCTGCTGCATCCGTTGAGATAGATCCGCTACTTTTTCACTTACTCGAAAAGCGTATTTTCATATCCGAAGGTCGTAGCTGCTTTCTCTCTAGCGCTCACACTAATGAAGACATCGATCGCATCATTCAGGCTGTTAAAGAAAGTATTCAAGAAATGCGCGAAGGAGGCTTTTTCCCGATTCAGCAATAAACTTGGTTTTTGATCTCGCGCATTTTTAACGGAATCAGATTTAACTCTCTTCCGAACCTCAATTTTCAGGAATGGAGAACAGGGTGCTCATTAGGGACAGAAATTATTGAATATTTCTACTTACCGTTGTCTCGGATGATTCACTTCGATCTACTCAATCCATGTAGGCTGCCCGTTGGGGGTTGCGGAATGTGGGTTTAAATGTCTGTGCGTTGCATCTGCGGTTTCCTCGCTCAAAGATTTATGCAATAAGTCTAATGAATAATGGCTACTGACTACTTACTAAATCAATCATTAATAAATTCACCTTCACAGATAATCGAGTCTCTGTTCTCCAAATCTTCTTGATTCCAGACCGCGTTTAATGCTGCAGAACTTAAGGAAGTTGACATCGTATTTAATGTTGTGTTGTAGTATTCCGCAGCATTATTAAGTTCCACCTGCGGCGCTTCCTTGAAGTATGAATTAATATCAGGCGTGCACCGCTGGGCTTGGTAGTATACATAAGCTTCAGCATTAATGCACATTACGTGGTAAAAATCCTTATTTGCTGCCGCAACATCTCCAAGTTTATACAGCGCTAAACCCCGGTTGAGATAAGCTTTAACATAGTTCGGATCGAGTCTTACTGCTTGGTCAAAGTCTTCAATTGCAAGCTGCATTTGTTTTAATTTATAGCGAACGCAACCTCTGTTATAATAGGCATAAACATTTTGTGGATCGATGGCGAGTGCAATGTTGTAATCGGCCATCGCCTGCGTATTGTCTCCTAGTTGGTGGTAACAGAGACCTCGATTTATGTAAGCTTTGATATATTTAGGATTCAACCGCAGCGTTTCGTTAAAGTTTTCCGTTGCTGCCTCTTTTTCTCCCAAAAGGTAGTAAGCGCGCCCCCGGTTGTAATAGGTTTTATAATTGTTGGAATTGATAGAGAGAGCTCGATTGTAGTCTTCTATTGCTTCTTCGTAGTTTCCTAAATTAGCAAGTACCAGTCCCCGGTTGTTGTAGATAGCGTGGCTGTTAGGCTTATTTGCTAAAGCACAGTTTAAATCTTCAATGGCTTTGTCGTGTTCTCCGAGATGACGCCAAGCATTGCCTCGATTCAGGTAAGCCTCGAAGAAATTAGGATTGATATCTAGGGCTTGGCTGAGGTCTGCGATCGCTTTTTGGTAGTCTTTCATGTAATAATACACCAAGCCGCGATTGTTATAGGCTTTGGCATCGGCGGGATTGAGTTGCAGTATGCGATCGAAATCGTCGATCGCCGCTTCATAGTTTCCTTTCTTGGCGCTGTGCAAACCGCGCTTGTAAAATTGTTTGAGGTTCATAGGTCAACTTTCAGGAGTGCTTGATGCTGGGGGTTGATTCCTGTGCAGTCAGTTTTGAGTTCGACAGCCGTTAATCTGTTGAAAGAGCATCCACACGCAGTCAGAGTAACTCTTAAATGATTCCCGGCAATCTACCCTAGACAGGATTTTTGGTTTATTTTAACAGTAGTTAAATCCTGTTGAAAGGCTCTGCACGTCGGCTGGATTGACTTATTAGTCAGTTCGATTGTTTACCCGATCGACTTGATCTCAAAAGTCTAGTTTTACTTGGTGCTGTGTGTTTCTTGATGCGGCGGCGATCGGCTCGATCGCCAAATTAAGTTTGAGACCGCTACTCTGTATAAATTGTTGCCAGCAGTCCTACCGAGTAAACTCTATATTTTTTTAACAAACTTCGTCTCAGTATTTGCGGCAGTACGTCTCTACAAACTTTTGTTGCCTAATTACCAATTACCGATTGATTTCCTCTTCCACATAAACTCTCAATTTCTCCAAATCGGGAAGTTCGATCAATTCTTGTTCCTTTTCCTTAACCGACATGGGCATCATCACAGGTTTACGGTGTTCGATCCAGCAACTCGCCAGCGGTAAAGTTTGTTCCAAATCTTCCAAAGGCCTCGGAATTACCATCACCGCGTTCAACTCGCCAATTCGCTCAGCTTCGTACATCCCGGCTTCTACGGCTACTGCTACATCTGCAACTGCACCGCGAATAATTGCCGTGCACAAACCGGCGCCTATTTTCTCGTAAGCTGCCAAGTGTACGTCTGCGGATTTGAGCATAGCATCGCAAGCACCGACCATTGCCGGAAATCCCCGCGTTTCGAGCAAACCGATCGCCTGATTGCTTAGCCGAGAATAATTGCCACTTTCGGAAAGTTCAGTCAGGCGAAAGCCGATCGGCAAAACCACTTCCAAATTAGCCAAAGGTCTAGCAATCACCAACTTAGAAACAAACTGCCCGAACTGTTCGGCAGTTTGAGCTCCAGCTTCCACAGCCAAACGCACATCGGAAATTCTGCCCCGGACGATCGCGGTACAGTGACCGGAACCAATTTTTTCGTATCCTACTAAAATCACTCCTGCCGACTTCAGCATCATGTCAGCAGTCCCCACAATTGCCGGAAAACTCTTGGTGGATACCAAACCCAAAGCAGTGTCTTTGAAGTATTCCTGGCGCTGCGATCGCTCTTCGTGACTGTTACGATCTGTTTGTCCGTCCATCTTCTATTACCCTTAGAAACTTCCCAAAATAAAAATTTGTTGATAGTTTATAGTTTCTCAGATGAGAAGACAGACTGCACGAGCTACAAGACACTGATTGCTGCGGCAAGGCCTTACCAATTGCTGAGCTACCAATAATATGAGATTACCTATTTATATTTGATCTTCCTGCCTTCAGCATAGCTGTCTTTTGCCGAAATGACGGCTACCCGGAACCGCCCGATAGAGTTTGACCGTTTTCCTCCGATCGATTAAAAGCTTGTCGGTGCGGAAACAGTGTCCCCAACAGCCGATTGATGTGAGCTTGGCCGTACAGAATAGTTGGCGTTTCCCCTGGTTGGGGCGGCTCTGCGGCGGTGGATTCCGGCGGGTCTGGGGCCGTCTCCGGCGCAGTTTGAGGCGGTGTTTCGGGGGGTTGTGGCGGCTCGATCGGCTCGATCGGTTGATCGACTGGTGGCGTAGTGGCTTCGGGGGTTTCTGGTGATGTTGGCGCTGCTGTTGGCGCTGCTGCGGTTGCTTCTGGGGTGACTTGGCGGCTGGTATCTCCCATTAGAGAACCTGCTGGCATAATTTGCATTTGGTCGATACAAGGATTGATTAGGGTGGTCGCTGCGCCAATACAGGCATTTTCCCCGATCGTTCCCGCACCTACCACCAGCACCCCTGCACCCAAAATAACGCCCGCCGCGATTTCCAGAGTACCTTCACGGGCGTGAAGGATAACTCCCATGCCGATACAGGCACCGGCGGCGATCGAGATCCGGCTTCCGGGCTCTGCTTGCAGGATTGCTCCAGGGGCGATCGCCGCACCCTCATGAACAACTACATCGCCACTCATCAAAATCTGAGAGTTGCTACTTAATTGCAGGGGCGATAAATACATTCGACTTCACCATGAAAGGAGCTATTTTTTTCGATAAAACGACTTTAAATTATGGGTTTTCTCGACTGATAAATTTAACCATGTCAATCTAAGAAACGATAATTTACTAATACTGATAAGCTTGATGCTTTAACGTTTTATAGAAACTTTCAGAAGATTCTAGATTTTGACCAACATTTGTCAATCGAGCTTTTTAACTATCTCAAATCCAACTTCAATCCGCTGGGGTTTCTCCCGTTGGCCCCAGTGCGAGGACTTAACGGAAGAAACAAGCTAATTACCTAGCAAATTAAGGACGCTGGATAATTTCTTCCAGTACCCGGCGCTTCGCCTTGGAGTCGATACCCAGCAAGCGGACGTACTCGCCGCTGTGTTCTTTGAGACAGCTTTCGAGGGCGGAAATCACTTCGGCTTCGCGGTTGGAGGCGATCGGGGCGCAACTGCTCCAAGAACCGGTGCGGAAACGGCGCGCGTCGGCGTGTTCCGTGCCAATTTTGTAGCCTTGGGAAAGCAGGTTGCGGATTTGGTCGATCGTCTTGCCGGTCAAACTGCCGCTGCTGGCCGAACCAGTCGAAGCTGCTTTGTATCCCGATGTTGCTGCCGACTTAGATGTTCCTGCAGGCTTAGCCGATTGAGCAACCGGGCCGTCGGGACGCTGAATAATTTCTTCAACTATGCGTCGCTTAGCTTTCGGGTCAATCCCGATCAAGCGCACGTACTCACCCGGGTACTCGTTCATCACAGCTTCCAAAGCGGCGATCGCCTCAGATTCATTTTTGACTTGCAGCGAAGCCCCGCTTTGCCAAGAACTGGTGCGGAAGCGGCGCGCGTCGGCGTGTTCCGTGCCAATTTTGTAGCCTTGAGCTAGCAAGCCGCGAACCTGAGTCACTGTTTCGGCACTCAATTTTCCGCTTGACACGGAACCGCTATTGTGGTATGAAGCTTGTTGTGCAACTTTACCGTTAGATTGGTGAGTTTTCGCACCGTTAGAACCGTTAGAGCCGTTGTCTCCCGGTCTTTGGACGATTTCTTCTAGTACGCGGCGCTTGGCTTTGGTGTCAATCCCGATCAAGCGGACGTATTCTCCTTGGTGCTCGGCCATGCAAGCTGACAAGGCCGCGATTACTTCAGAGTCGCGGGTTGAGGAAATGGGGCCGCAAGTGCGCCAAGAACCGGTACGGAAGCGGCGTGCGTCGGCGTGTTCGGCTCCCACGCTGTATCCTTGAGCTAGTAAATTACGGATGCTATCGGCAAGAGTTGAACTCAATTGGGTGCCGGCATGGGTAGAATATTTGGTTTGAGTCATATTTGGGTTTTTAGTTTGCTCGTTGCGAATTGGTGCTAGACAGGCGATGTTCTCAGCGCAGCGATAACCCGTTCTCAGAGCGTCATTGATGCCGATGACATGGGTCGCAAATTGAATGTCAGAATCTTGAACGTCAGGCAAGCGATCGGCTTGCTTCTGATTAGTGATGATGGCTCCCGAAGGTACGTACTTACCGGGGGGAATCTCCACATCTTTAATTAGTACGTGCATCATGACAATGCAGCCGTTGCCCACTCTGGCATTGAACACCGTGGAGCGAAAGCCGATAAAGCAGTTGTCGCCCACGTAGGCCGGGCCGTGAATTAAACTCATGTGGGTGAGGGAAGTATTTTTCCCCACCCACACAGAATAAGATTTGTCGTCGTCTCCTGTGACTCGGCCTTGTTCTAGGCCGTGAATCACTACTCCGTCTTGAATGTTGCTTCCTTGTCCGATATAAAAAGGAGTACCTTCATCGGCGCGGATAGATGTCCCGGGGGCAATCATCACATTAGAACCGATCTGCACATCCCCAATAATGTTAGAAAAGGAATGTACGAAGGCGGTGTCGTGAATTTTAGGCTCAGCCAAGTTTTTCGACCAAGGCGTCGGGGGAGCCGCAACGTTGCGGACTGCCATAAATTAAGTTCTCCTAAGCTGAAAATTTTTTGTTAGTTGTTAGTTGTCAACTGTTCACTGTTAGCTGTTCACTGTTCACTGTCAACTGTTCACTGTTAGCTGTTCACTGTTCACTGTTCACTGTTCACTGTTCACTGTTCACTGTTCACTGTTCACTGCCAACTGTCAACTGCCAACTGTCAACTGCCAACTAGCGGTATGGGTCGTCTTTTTTACTGTAAATGAGGCGGTTTTCTACATTGACAGTATCTATAATGCCTACTACTAGAGCATCGATCGGACGGTTTTCGCTTCCGGGCGCGATCCGGGCTGCGCTGCCTCGGGTTACTAAAACCCATTCATCTATACCAGCGCCCACACAGTCAGCGGCTACCTCATAGCCGGGAACTGGCGAACCTTCCTCATCGATGAATTGCAGCAGTAGAAATTTCGATCCTCTCAGTGTCGGCTCTTTTTGGGTACTGACAACTGTGCCGAGAACTTTGGCCATTTGCATTTTAGGTAATAGGTAATAGGTAATTGGTAATTGTCATTTTTTCACTTAGTCACTTGTCGTTTTTAGATTTGCTTTCTTCTGTCTGCTCGGCGCCTTTTAGAGTTCTTCGTCTAGTAACTAATGACTCGCCAGAAACGGGTAAAATTCCCCACTTAAGTGGATGATCCCGAAATTTTAGACTAAGAGTTCAAGCTCCCCAATTCAATGCGAGAGTCAATCTAAAATCTAAAATCTAAAATCGACGGACTCATGACTAATGACTAATAACCAATATCCCATGCCCACCTCAATTAAAAATTAAAAATGCTAAATCAAAAACATCGCGATTTTTAATTTTTAATTACCAAACGCCCCTAACAGCCGTGAAGCGAAGCTATCCCGTAGGGAATCGCCTATCTTATGATCTGTTGAGAGGGCGAATGCCACTCACGCCTTCACGGAACTGTTCTACAGCTTCGGTGTAGCGAATCGGCAGCACGTACTCTAAGTTTTCGTGAGGGCGGGCGATAATGTGGGTGGACATCACTTGTCCGCCGTTAACGCGCTTCACTGACTCTACTCCGGCTGCGACAGAAGCTTGCACTTCCGAGACATCTCCTCTTACAATGACCGTAACCCGAGCGCTACCGATTTTTTCGTAGCCTACCAAGGTGACGCGGGCTGCTTTGACCATCGCGTCAGCGGCTTCTACCACTGCGGGGAAGCCTAGGGTTTCGATCATGCCAACTGCAATTGCCATTGGTTTTACTCCTGATTGAATATTTGGGGAACTAAACAGTTAATTTTTGACGATCGCACAAATTTTTCTTTAACGAAATTTTTGTGCGCTAAGAACTTAGTAGCCTCGGAACTGTTCTACTGCTTCTGTATATCGAATCGGCAGAACGTATTCTAGGTTTTCGTGGGGGCGAGCGATGATGTGGGTAGAGACGACTTCTCCGCCGTTGACCCGCTTGACGGATTCCACTCCGGCTGCGACTGACGCTTGGACTTCCGACACGTTGCCGCGCACAATTACGGTGACGCGGGCGCTGCCGATTTTTTCATAGCCCACGAGGGTAACGCGAGCAGCTTTGACCATAGCATCGGCAGCTTCCACCACAGCGGGAAAACCTTTTGTCTCAATCATTCCCACGGCAATTGACATTTTTGAATCTCCTTTGAGGATGAGCGAAATTACCGTTACAAATCTTTGAGAAATCTAAAAATTTGGACGGGGAGGCCCACATTTTTTAGTAAGGCAGTGTAAAGCTTCCTATCCTATAAGAATAGGGGAAGCTGTCCACCTTGACAATATAAACTAACATCATAATGTTTAATAACAAAAATTAAAATTTTTTATGTTACTTAAAATAATTTCATATTTATTTAATAATCTTAATATTTAGAGGGGTAGATACCGAGAGCGAGGGGGGATTAAAGTAAGTAAGAATACTCATAAAGTAGAGTTCGGTATGCGAAGCCGGAGCCGATCGCTGGCGGGAAACTAGGGGAGTTCAAAATGGGGATCGCGGGTAAATCGCCAAAAAAGGCAGTCTTGGCCCATCGGCAGGCATTTTTTTCTTTGAGTGCCTCGTCTGCTCAGCCTATAATTTTGTGTTGAGATAATTATCAGTTTTGATGCTTTCATGTATAGTTAATCTGGACTGCAAATTATTTTGCCACAACTATACGATCGGGTTTAGTCAAAGTTTTAGGGCCTCGCGCGATCGCCCGCTACTGTTTTTGTATAAAAGCAGCCAGTAATTTCAAGTTTAAGGCATAAATTAAATGACTCAATTTCTCCTCCAAGCCTGTTGGTGGGTACCTTTATATGGCTTAATAGGCGCAATTTTAACTTTGCCGTGGTCTACCGGCACCATTCGCAGAACAGGCCCAAGACCAGCAGCTTACTTCAATTTGCTGATGACAGTGGTGGCTTTCATACACGGATCAGTTATTTTTACAGCGACTTGGGATCAACCGCCGCAACAGTTGCTCGTGCACTGGGTGCAAGCAGCCGATTTAGATTTGTCTTTTGCAATAGAAATCTCCACGGTCAGCGTCGGAGCAATGGAGTTAGTTACACTTCTGAGTTTGCTAGCACAAATTTACGCTCTAGGCTACATGGAAAAAGACTGGGCGCTAGCTCGATTTTTTGGGCTGCTCGGTTTTTTTGAAGCAGCAATTAGCGGCATTGCTATTAGCGACTCACTGCTTCTAACTTACGCTTTATTGGAAATGCTGACGCTTTCAACTTACTTGCTAGTCGGGTTTTGGTACGCTCAACCGCTGGTAGTAACAGCCGCTAGAGATGCGTTTTTAACCAAGCGTGTAGGAGACGTGCCACTGCTGATGGGAGTAGTGACGCTTTCAACTTTAGCAGGAAGTTTGAATTTTTCCGATTTAGAAACATGGGCTGAAACTGCAACTTTGTCTCCCCTAGTGGCGACTCTTTTAGGTTTGGCTTTAATCTCCGCCCCTACAGCCAAGTGCGCTCAATTTCCCTTCCATTTGTGGCTCGACGAGGCGATGGAAGGGCCAAACCCGGCTTCGATTATGCGGAATACGGTAGTTGTGGGCGCTGGGGCTTATGTTTTGATTAAACTTCAGCCTGTTTTAGCGCTGTCGCCCGTGACGGATGGGGTGCTGGTGGTTTTGGGTGCGGTGACGGCTGTTGGCGCTTCCTTGGTGGCGATCGCCCAAATCGACCTCAAAAGAGCACTATCGCATTCTACCAGCGCTTCTTTGGGTTTGGTGTTTATCGCCGTGGGGCTAAATCAAGTTGACATTGCTTTACTGTTGCTGTTCGCGCACTCGATCGCCAAAGGCCTATTATTCATGAGCGTAGGGTCAATTATTACCACAACTAACACTCAAAATTTAACAGAAATGGGTGGGTTGTGGTCAAAGATGCCTGCCACGACTACGGCTTATTTAGTAGGCGCTGCGGGGATGGTAGCCCTGTTGCCTCTGGGCAACTTTTGGGCGATGCGACGCTGGCTCAACGGTTTTTGGACGGTGCCTTTGTGGCTGGTAATAGTGCTGCTTTTAGTTAACGGTTTGACAGCCCTAAATTTAACCCGCATATTCGGTTTAGTGTTTGTGGGAAAACCGCAGCCGAAAACTCGCAGAGCTCCAGAAGTTGGTTGGCCGATGGCTTTGCCGATGGTAATTTTGACAGTGATGGGGCTGTTGGTTCCTTGGATGTTGCAGCAGTGGCAACTGTTAATTAGTTGGACTGGGCCTTGGGCGGAAACGGGAGATTTTGATACTTTAAATTTGCTGTTGAAGACGCTGGATACGCCGCTGTTGCTGTTATCTGGGTTGATTGGCGTTGCGGTTGGGGTAGCGATTTATTGGTACGGGGTTTTACCTCGACCGGTACGGCTGCCTGTGCCGGCGTTGCAGGATTTGTTTGCTTACGATTTTTATATCGATCGAGTTTACCGTCTGACTGTCGTTTGGGCTGTGGCTTCTATTTCTAAAATCAGCGCTTGGACTGATAGGTATGTGGTGGACGGGGCGGTGAATTTGTTCGGTTTTGCCACAATTTTCAGCGGTGAAGGGTTGAAGTACAGCGGCACCGGTCAGTCGCAGTTTTATGTGTTGACTATTGTGGCGGGGGTTGCTGTGTTCCTGGCGTTGATTATTTGGCAGTTTTAAACCGCAGAGTTTGGCAGATGAATCTATTCTGGGTTTGTCTGCTTTTTGTCTGATGTTATTTAATTTTAAACCGCAGATGAACGCAGATGATTTTATTCTGGGTTTGTCTGCTTTTTTATCTAATTTTATTCAAACTCGATCGGCCACAATTCGATCACTGGAACTTCCCAACCGGGCAAAAGTTCGGGAATTGAAATCATGTCGCCGTCTCTCAATACCACTGGATCTGCTTGGGGAGTGTAAATTGTTATTGTGCGCTTGTCAGGGTCGATTAATATTCCTACTTTGGCTCCTAGTTCGATAAATGATAAAATTTTTTCTCGCAGGGGTTTGAGGCGATCGGACTGAGATTTGATTTCTACAACTAAGTCGGGAACGAGTTCGGCAAAATACCTTTTACTTTGTTTGAGGCGATCGGCGGTTACAAACGAAACATCGGGTGCTGTAAGATTTGAATTGGGGAGAATAAACCCGCCACTGGACTCAAACACTCGTCCAAGTTTGCGGGGTTTGACCCAGTTTAGTAAAAGTCTGACTAACTCTGCCCCAATTTCGCTCGATACAATGTCTGATGGGCCCATAAGGATAATCTTCCCGTCTACGAGTTCTAATTGGTAGTCTAGATGCGCTTCCGAGAGTATACCTTGCAGTTGTTCCAAGTCGGCAAAGGTGAGGCGGGTGGAAGGAGAACCGGATTTAATTTGCAAATCTTCTCGATCTGTAAGACTTGAGGTCATAGGAGGATTCCAGACACATTTGAATCTATGTTAACAAGAAAATCAGCCGATCGCTTTTTTATGCAGTTGCTTTGCGTTAATGTTAAATATATACCAATCCTTGCAGGAGTCGTAAATTTTTTACCCCACCCCAACCCTCCCCGATGCCTTGGGGAGGGAGTAAGAAATTCACAAATGATTTAGGATTGCTATATCTCTAAAAACTGCGTAATAAAGGAAAGTTTTAATTGATGCTCAGTGCTTTAATCTGGATACCTATGTTGGCGGCTGCCATGATTGGGCTCTGGCCCGGTGCGATCAGTTCTAAAATAGTTCGGAATGTCGCGATCGCCATTGCGGGTATAACTTTTATTCTCTCGGTGATTTTGGCAGTTCAGTTTGATGCCAGTACCAGTCAGTTGCAGTTTGCGGAATTCATTCCTTGGATAGATGTTTTGGGATTGAATTACAATCTCGGTGTTGATGGTTTGGCTCTGCCTTTGGTAATTTTAAATACTCTGCTGACAGGAATAGCTATTTACGCTACGGATGAGTCGATCCGCAGACCTCGACTTTATTATTCTTTGATTCTGTTAATTACCGGCGGCGTAACAGGGGCTTTTTTATCTCAAAATTTGCTGCTGTTTTTCCTGTTTTTTGAGGTAGAATTGATTCCGCTTTACCTGTTAATTGCGATTTGGGGAGGCGAGCGCCGGGGTTATGCTGCTACTAAGTTTTTAATCTATACTGCATTTTCGGGAATTGTGCTCCTGGCTGCTTTCTTGGGTACTGGTTGGCTTAGCGGTGCTTCGAGTTTCGATATGGTTGGTGCAGCGGGCGCATCGCATTTACAAGGAGGATTGCCATTGCCTTTGGTAAGGCAAATTGTTTTGCTGGCAGGGGTGTTGCTGGCTTTTGGAATTAAGATGCCTTTGGTGCCTTTTCATACTTGGCTGCCGGATGCTCACGTAGAAGCTTCGACGCCGGTTTCGGTGCTGCTGGCGGGGGTGCTTTTGAAGCTGGGAACTTATGGGATGCTGCGTTTTGGTTTGGGTTTGTTTCCAGATGCGTGGGCGGTGGCGGCACCTTGGTTGGCGAGTTGGGCGGTGGTAAGCGTGCTTTACGGGGCGAGTTGCGCGATCGCCCAAAAAGATATGAAAAAAATTGTAGCTTACAGTTCGATCGCTCACATGGGCTACATTTTGTTAGCTAGCGCCGCAGCTACTCCGATTAGTATGCTGGGAACAGTTTTGCAAATGGTTAGCCACGGTTTAATTTCAGGGCTGCTATTTTTGAGTGTCGGCGTTATTTACAAAAAATCCGGCACCCGCAACATCGATGTGCTCAAAGGTTTGTTCAATCCCGATCGCGGTTTGCCGATGATTGGCAGTTTAATGATCCTCGGCGTGATGGCTAGTGCCGGCATTCCAGGTTTGGCTGGATTTATTGCTGAATTTTTGATATTTCGGGGCAGTTTGCCAGTGTTTCCCGTGCAAACTTTGCTCTGCATGATCGGCACTGGTTTAACTTCAGTTTACTTTTTAATTATGGTCAACCGCGCCTTTTTCGGCCGCCTTTCGGATGTGGTGGTAAATTTGCCGCAAGTCCGCTGGGACGATCGCATTCCTTCGCTGGTTTTAGCAATAATTATTGCCATCATGGGAGTGCAGCCGGGAGTTTTAGTTGCTTTGAGCGAGAAAACTGCGATCGGAATGGTTGCTAATGTGCCACCCCAAGTTAAAGTGATTGCTCAAAACTTGAAATAAAATATGACCTAAGTTCGTAGCATCTGACATCTTGCAGCAATATCAATAAGAGGATTTTTCGTGGGGTCGGGCGGGTTTATATAACCTATTTGCAAGCTTTAAGGCTGTTGGCGAACCCGCCCCTAGGGCTAATTGAGAATGGTGCAAGATATCAGTAGCATCGGACTTTAGTCCTATGGCAGTTTTCAATCCCATAAAATACAGCAGACGGCTGTAGGGACACGGCACTGCCGTGTCCCTACCTATTCCATTCATCAGTGTATCCGTGTTCAAATCCGTGTCGTGCCTTCCTTCAATTAAGGTTAAATAAAAATGACAAGTACCGTATTAAAACCATCTTCCCATCCCCTATCCGCATACATTGACATCTTGGAATCAGGCAAAGCTTTACTGCCTGAATCTACGGAAAATGTGGTTGAAGTTATCGGCGTACTGAAAAGTTATGCTATTGTTTTAGATGCCTATTCTCGCAATCTCAACTATATTGCAGAAGAACAGTTTTTAGTGCTTTTTCCGTTTTTTAAATATTTCAACGGAGAGGTGACGCTGCCGAAATTAATTCGCTATTTGTGGCACGATCGCATAAATTTTGAGTATGCTGAGTATTGCATGAGAACAATGCTTTGGCACGGCGGCGGCGGTTTGGATAGTTATTTGGATTCCCCGGAATTTAGCAGTTTGGTCGAAAAGGCGATCGCTGCTAAATTGAAAGGCAATTTTTTCATGCAGGGACTAAACAAAACCTTTCCTAATTTTTTGCCGGAACAAGTGCGGATGCTGGCTTACTACACCGGTCTCGGTCAGTTTTGGCGGGTAATGAGCGATTTGTTTATGGACTTATCTGATTCCTACGATCGAGGGGAAACTAAGTCTATTTCTGACGTTGTTAATTTTGTCAAAGCCGGTTTAGTCGCGGCCGCCAGTCTGCCAATTACTTACAGCGTCAAGATTCACGGTCAAGTCTACGATATCATTCCGGCCTCGGCTAACTTAACATTTTTACCAGATGTAGCCGTGCCTTATGTAGAGGCTGTTTTCTTTCGGGGCACAGCTTTTTTTGGCACAGTTTCCTACAACGCTCAAGCCCATCAAATCCCGGAAAAACAAAAAGATTTTGCCTACGGGGCTTTGTTTGCTGATCCATTACCTATTGGAGGTGCAGGGATTCCGCCAACTCAATTGATGCAAGATATGCGCCATTATTTGCCGGAGTATTTGCACGAAGTTTATCGCACTAGCTGTCGCGGTGAAGACGATGTGCGGGTGCAAATTTGCCAAAGTTTTCAGAAGTCGATGTTTTGCGTGACGACGGCGACTATTTTGGGTCTAGCACCTCATCCCATGAATACCTCCGATCCAGAGGAAAGAAAGGCTAATCGAGCTTATTTGGAAGGTTGGATGGATCGATTTGGGAATTCTCGCTTGGATTGGGCAAATCAGCCAACTAACAGGGCCTGTCAGTTGTTCCCCGAACGGTAATTGTAGGGTGCGTGACAGCGAGAAATATTTGACTCGCTTGCGAATGCGGACACTCACGCACCGCTTCTAGGAAATGCAATTGTAGGGTGCGTGACAGCGAGAAAATTTGACTCGCAAGTTGCGAATGCGGAAGTCACGCACTGCAATTTGTATTGACAATAAGGGTTATAAGGGTTATTATCAAACAACTAGCATTGTTTAATACATCGAATAAACTGATATCTTTCACGTATCCCGTCAGTCCGCAAGGGGTTTAAACCCCTTGCTCAAAGCTAAAGTCCACAGCGACGAGCACTACAATCGCAGCACGGGAGCCGGTGAAACCAGGTTTTTTGCCAAAAAGACGCGTTCTAGCCAGTAGATCAGGTAAAAAACCCGGTTTCTAAGCATCAGATCGCCTAAGTTCTTAATCGTTTGTGAAAATGCTGCTTTCTGGTGAGTTCAAATGACTTTGACATCATTGAATCAAGCTTTACATCGAATTTTAAAATGGTTAGAAGAACACAAGCCGGAAGCTATTTCATTATTACAACCAGGCTTGTCTAAGAATGAAATTGAAGAACTTGTTAAAGACTTGCCAATTCAATTTCCACAAGAACTTTACGAGTTATACAAATGGAAAAATGGTTCGGAAGATAGTCTAGGTATAGCAAATGCTGCTTACATTTTTGAGTATTTTAGTTTTTATCCTCTAGAAACTGCTATAGAACAATATCGATCGAAGCTAAATTTTAATAAGCCGTGGAGAAATAATATATATAGTTCCCGTTGGATGGAAATATTTTTTTGTTATATACCAGAAGTTGGAGGTTATGTATTAGTTGACGGCAGTCAAGAAATCAGTCAGGTAATTTTCGCCTATCATAAAGACGCTGATGACATTACCAAGAAATATACCAACCTCACCAGCATGATGGTAACGATAGCAGAGTGTTATGAAACAGGAGCTTATTCCGTAACTAAACATGAAGATTTTACAGGCTCAGTAACTAAAGATTATCAAAAAGCGCATCAAATTTGGTGCAAACACAACTCAGAGATCGTAGATTCACTACTGGAAAAACTGCAAGAATTATCGTCTTATCACTCCTTTATAGATATAGCAGCCGATATAAGGGAGCTAAAAGACCCAAGAACTGTAAAACTCCTAATTCGGGCTTTAGAAAGACCTGTTTTGACTTACGATGATTTAGGGATTCAAGGATTAGCTGCTAAGATGTTGGGAGAATTAGGCGATGCTGGGGCTGTTGAACCTCTCATTTCTGCTTTACAAAACGATAGCTGGATGACTCAATATTGGGAAGCAAGATCGCTAGGTCAGGTCAAATATAAACCAGCAAATGACCCTTGGATCGAACCTTTGAAAAATAGCCATAATCGAGTTCGAGAGATGGCAGTTTGGGCGTTAGGAGAAATCGGAGATTTAAGAGCAGTAGAACCCCTGATTGATGCTTTGCGGGATAGCGATTATAGGGTAAAACAAGCGGCAAATGAAGCCTGGGATAAACTGGTTGCCAGGTTTCCTGAGATTGATGAAGAAATTCCCTTTTAACCTAATTAGTAATTCATCTGTACTATCTAAATTCGGATTAAAAGACTGAGACCGTGAGAATCGGTTCCGCAAGTTCCCAGCAAAGCATAAGTTTCTGCTAAATCTTTGACTAAAGCAGTTTGCATGGGACTGGGTTTCCAAGGATTGGGATTACCGTAAGCATAGTAAATTTCTACACCGTCAATGCCGAAACCGGCTGCTTCTGGGATTAGTTTATCTGCAGTCGATCGATACCTGCAAGGATGTGCGAGAACTGCTAAACCTCCTGCTTCATGAATAGCTTCAATTACCCTAGCTGCTGAATAACAATAAGTACCTTCAGTGCTTTTACCTCGTAGGTATGGTTGGAGACTGGGATTTTGCGGATCGAAGGCGTAACCGAGAATGTGTACGTCGTTGTTGAGCAATTCGGCATTAATTTCAGCGCCTGTCCAGAGACTAGGTGCTTCACTATTTTTGTCAGGATGGTTTAATTTCCAATTATCCAGCCAAATTTGAGCTTTAACGTAGCCTTCGGTGCTGTGGTGGTCGGTGATAGCTAAGCCCTTGAGACCGCGGGCTATGGCTTGTTCCATCAATTTCTCTGGCTGCAATCGCCCGTCGGAGTAGACTGTGTGCATATGAAAATTATAGGAACCCGGACAGCTATCGGCATCAATTGTCTGGAAGACTTGTTTGAGTGCTGAGATATTCTGGGCTTCTGGTTTGAGACTAGAAGCGGGGGACGTAGCGAAATTGACAGCCATAAGCGTTATTATAGAAAAAACTAGCTTTGTTTAATATATCTAATAAATTCATATGTTGCACCTGTGGCAATAGTCGGCTGTAGGATTGAAACATCTGGCTGATTGTGGCGTTCGGCACAAGATATCAATTCACTCGCACATCTTGCACAATTCTCTATCCAGCATTTTATCGTCGGGTGGGGGCGGGTTTATGAGATTATTGATTTTAACTACCAGCCGGGAAGTCCCGGGCGTATATTCAGAGGGGATGAATCTGAGCGCTAAGCGAAGTACCCCGAATG